>CAZTUM010000011.1:0-18028 GCA_964616645.1 uncultured Muribaculaceae bacterium
TACTTTTTAATAAAAACTTGTTTTATTTTTATTTATTTAGAATACAATAGCATACTTATCTTATTATTTCATAAATTAAATCATTAGGAATTATCTTTTTACTATCAATAGTACATGAAGATAATAGTTTGTTTAAATTATCTATCTTCTTATTACTATATACTATAAATAAATCATCAGAAGTATTAACATAATCATTAATATTTTTAAGTATACATATTCCCGCGGTATAATCTATATTATCATCCATATTAATACGACCACTGCCAATAGAAGTAGCATATTTACCTATTTTATATGCATCAATATTAGTAATATATCCATTAATATTTGATTTAACTACATATTTATATGTAGCATGATTAATTTTACTAATATCCCCCCCTTGATATTTTATAAATTCATAAAATTTATTTAAAGCTTTTTTATTTATAATAGATTCTTCTACTCTTATTCTAGCTTCAGAAATACTAATAGAAAGAGCCATACTAACAATTAAACTAGATAGTTCTACACATAACTTTCTTAAATTTAAATCTCCTTCATTATTTAAAATACTAATAGCCTCTTGTACCTCTAATGAATTACCAACATATTTACCTAAAGGTATATCCATATTAGTAAGCATACAAGCTACATTAACATCATATTTTTTACCAATTTTTATCATTAATTTTGCTAATTTAGAGGCTTCTTCTTTGGTTTTAATAAGTGCTCCTGAACCTACTTTTAAATCAATAACTATATTACTTGCTCCACTAGCTATCTTTTTACTCATAATAGAAGATGCAATAAGAGGAATACTCTCTACAGTACCAGTTACATCTCTTAATGCATATATTTTCTTATCAGCGGGACATAAATTATCAGTTTGACTAGCAATAGAAAGATGAATATCTTTAACTTGTTTAAGAAAATCATCATTACTAAGGTTTACTTTAAAACCAGGAATAGACATAAGTTTATCTATCGTACCTCCTGTATGTCCTAGTCCTTTACCACTTAATTTAGCCATATTAACACCAAGTGATGCTACAATAGGGCCCACTATCAAAGTAGTCTTATCACCTACACCACCAGTAGAATGTTTATCACAACTACAACTCTTTAACTTCCCTAAATCTATTTTATTACCACTATTTAACATAGCATCAGTTAAATATATAGCTTCTTCATCACTCATTCCATTTATTGTAATGGCCATTAGTAACGCACTCATTTGATAATCTTTAAATAAAGATTTAACATATCCATCAACTACATAAATAATTTCTTCTCTATTAAGTTCTATACCTAATCTTTTTTTATTAATAATATCTATAATATTCATATCTACACCTCTCTATAATTAGATAAAAACAAATTAGTCTCATCATCATTAATATCATTATCATCTAAATTTTCAGATATTTTAGGTAAATCATCTTTACTAGAAAGATTAAAATAATCTAAAAATAAATCAGTAGTTTTATATAATATAGCTCTACCTGGTAATTCACTACGTCCACATTCTTTAATAAATCCTCTTGCTATTAATCTTCTTAATGTATACGTTGTATCTACTCCTCTTAAATTATCTATATCAAGTCTTGTAATTGGTTCATTATATGCAATAATAGCTAAAGTCTCTAAAGCCGCTCCTGATAAACAACTACTATCCTCATCTAATAATTTTTTATAATATTCTTTATGTTCAGGTTTAGTAGTAAGTTTAAATGTATTACCTAAATAATTAATTCTAAGTCCCCTTGTAATATCTTCATACTTATTCTTTAAAGAAAGAATTAACGATTTAGCCTCTTCACTATTAACCTGTAAAATTCTTTCTACATCTTCTATACTAAGACCAATATCACCTTGTATATATAAAAGGCCTTCTAAAATAGCTTCCTTATTCATCAAAATCACTTCCTTTTAATCTTAAAGTTATCTCTTCAAAGTTGTTATCTTGAACAATTACTAATTCTCCATCCTTAGCCATATTTAAAATAGATAAGAAAGTTACTATAATATAATCCTTATTAAAATTATCAAATAATTCTATAAATTTAATATGTCTTTTTACAGTAAGTATTCCTCTAATTTCATTTGTTCTTTTTCGTATACTATACTCCTTCTCAGTTACTTTAGTAACTAAAGGTTTTTCCATCTTTTTTCTTTCTATAAAAGAAAGAAAAGCATTATATAAAGATGTAGCATCATAACTACCGTCGTTTATAAGTGAAGTATTAGTATAATTAGACCTATTCTCAGGTGCTTTAATAAAAATTTCACTACGTGAATCTTCTAAACTTCTAAATACAGAAGTCATATTCTTATATTTTTCATATTCTAATAATCTTGATATTAATTTCTCTTTAGTATTAACCTCATTATCTATCTCACATTCTTTTTCCTCTTGTTCATTATTAGGTATTAATGAATTAGATTTAATTTCTAATAATTCAGAGGCCATAACTAAATAAGAAGAAGCAATATCTATATTTAATTCTTCCATTTTATTAATATAATCTAAATATTGATTAGTAATATTGATAATATCAATATCTACTATATTAATATTATCTTTCTTTATTAAATGTAGTAACAAATCTAAAGGCCCTTCAAAGGCATCTATTTTAACGTTATAATCCATCATTATCACCTAACACTATAATATAATTATATCATGCAATAATTAAAATTACAAACTAAAAAACTTATATACATGAAAGTATTATTTTTAAATAAAATATGTTATACTTGAGGAGGAGGAATCTAATAAATGAAAAAATTTACTATGAAAGATGAAAGCTTTATATGTGAACATTGTCATAAAAAAGTAGATAAATTAGGATATACTGCGAGAGACCATTGTCCATATTGCCTATATTCTAAACATGTTGATATTAATCCTGGCGATAGATTAAATACTTGCAAAGGGATGTTAAAACCAATTAGCATCGAAAAATTTAAAAATACTTATAAAATTATTTATAAATGTGAAAAATGTCATAAGTTACATAAAAATATTGTTTCAAATGATGATAATTACGAAAAAATAATTAATCTATCAATTCAAGATTAATTATTTTTTATATTCTTTATAAAATCAGATAAAGTAGGTAAAATCAAAATAAATATAAGTATAATTACCACGATTAAGATAAATACTTGAGCATCTTTAGATAACTTTATAGATATCTTTTTCTTTTTAGGTATATCTTCCATATTACTAATATATGTAGTAGTCTGTTCAGTTACTTTATCATATATTGGTTCTTCTTTATAAAACCTTTCTGTAACATCAAGTGAGTTATTATCTAAAGTACTTGTATCTATATTATTATTAATAGTATTCATATTATTATTTATATCATTAGAAGTATTATTAACTGATATATTATTGTTAATAGTATTACCATTATTATTATTATTATTATTATTATTATTTGAATTAATATCATTAGGTATAGAATTATCATTACTTTTCATCAATGAATCAATACCCATATTATTATTAATACCAGTATTATTAATATTAACTTTAGTAGCATTTAAAGTATTCATATTAGGTTGATTTAAAGCAGTATTTAAATTAGTCGTTGCTTTATATGGAGTAACATCATTATACTCCTCTTTTTTCATCTCATAATTATCATTAAATTGCTTTAATAGCTTTTCTCTTTCATCCATTTTATCACTCTACTCTCATATAATGGCAAAATTATAACTATATGTAGTTATAATTTCCATAAATCATCATCAAAATTATCCGCGGTAGTAACATTATTATTATTATTATTATTATTTATTTGACTATCTAATATTATATTATTATCATTACTCATTGTATTTATATTATTTCCATTATTACTAATATTATCAGTAGGAGTTACAATCCCCATTAATGGTTCTGTTTGTTGTACTTCACTGTTATTAGGTATAACAATATTATTATTATTATTATTAGGAACATTAATATCATTAACAACTGGTTCTACTACAGGATTTACACTTATAGTATCCATATTATTACTTACATTATTAATAGGAACCTCATTTATAGTATTATTATTAACACTAGGATTAGTTACCATACTAGCATTTTGATTTAACATTTGAGGATTAACATTATTAAAGTATGTATTTTCTTCATTTGGTACTTTTATTGTGGTATCTGAATTATTATTACTTACATTATTAATAGGAACTTCATTTATAGTATTATTATTAACACTAGGATTAGTTACCATACTAGCATTTTGATTTAGCATTTGAGGATTAATCTCATTAACAACTGGTTCTACTACAGGTTTTATATCATTTCCAAACATTACATCACTTTCAAACTTAACGTTATTAAAGTTTGTATCTTCTTCATTTGCCACTTTTATTGTAGTATCTAAATTATTATTACCTACATTATTAATAGGATTAGCACCTAAATTAATATTAGGTATAGCTTGCATATTATTAGTAGAATTATTTACATTAACATCATTATTAATAGGAACCTCATTTATAGTAGTATTATTAATACTAGGATTAGTTACCATGCTAGCATTTTGATTTAACATTTGAGGGTTAACAATATTATTGTTAGGAGCATTAATATCACTAACAACTGGTTCTACTATAGGATTAATACTTGTGGTATCTAAATTATTATTACCTACATTATTAATAGGATTAGCACCTAAATTAATATTAGGTATAACTTGCATATTATTAGTAGGATTATTTACATTAACATTATTATTAACAGGGACTTGATTTATATTATTATTATTATTATTATTAACACTAGGATTAGTTACCATGCTAGCATTTTGATTTAACAATTGAGGATTAATAGGATTAACATTATCATTTATAGACACATTATTATTATCCATATTATTAACATTACTATTTACCTCACTATTTGCTTTTTTCTTTTTCTTTTTATCCCTTTTATCAGCAATATAACCAATAATAGTAATAATCAATACAACCGCTACTACCAATAACCAAATATAATTTGTTTCTAAAAATTCAAAAAACGTCATACGACTCCTCCTTATTACTCTATGTATTAAGAATATCATAAAATTAATTAAAAATCAAGATAAATATTCAAATTAATTATTTAATTTATTAATACAAAAAGAAAAAGACATCTAGTGTATTATAAAGACTAAAAATTCTTTCTTACATTAACATCTATCTTTTCTATAGCCTCTACAGATACATTAAATGCCTCACTATACATACCCTTTTTAAACATATTCTCAGCTTTATTTAAAGCACTATCTATAAATGAATAATTACTTCTATATCTATTACCATATATAATAATTTTTTCTGCTTTATTAGCCATATCAATCATATCATTAGTTTTATTATAAATCTTAAAAACCAAATCTCTAGCAGTATCAACTCTAATATTTAAAATCTTAATAACAATAGGTTTCTTATCTAATTCTCTAATTATTTCTCTAATCGCTGCGCTAGCTTCTTTAAGTTCTACAAAATATCCATCTGGTATAAAAGGAAACTTAAAATCTTTAAGACGCATCTTTGCTTGTTTTAATAATTTTTCTATAGATTGTAATTGTTCTTTAGCTCTTATCTCATCATCTTGCATACTAGTAATAGAACGCAATCTATATTCTAAATCATCTTCTAATCTATTAAGCTTATTACATATACCATCAAGCTCATCAGCTAATTTAGAATAAGCAAAAGTCTTACCTCTACTATGTTCTATTAAAGTCTTAAAATCTTTATTAAGAGTCTCTAAATTTTCATTAATAATATTAAACTTTAAAACATCTTCTTCTTTTAAATCATAAGTTAATTTAATATCATCTAAACTAAGATAAATATTATACATCATCTTATTAACTTTTTCTATCTTCTTTTTAAATACTTTACTATTTTCTAAAAATATATCTTTACATTCTTTCTCTTTATCAAAATCCTTAAATAAAGAATCTAAATAATCACTAATAGTCTTAAGTTCAATAATTGCATTAGTAGTATTAAGCATCTTAGCATTATCCATAATAACAGTAATCTTATTATTAATTTCTTTAATATTATATTCAATATTTAAATAATCAAGAGGATAACCATCTCTAATCATCCTAGAATAATAAAGTGATATATCATCAATTTTCTTTGGTATCAAAATTCTAGCCATAAGAACAATATTTGGAATATCATCAAGTAATAACTTCATATCATTAATCATACTCTCAATATTAATAACAATCTTTTCTACCAAAACATAATCATTACAATCCATAGCATTTTCAAAATCATTAAATCTCTTATCAATGCTTTCAAATTGAAGAGAAATAGACTCAGTAACCTCACCAAAATCTTTCTTAGTTCTATCAAACTTATTTTGCATCTCTCTATACATTACTTTAAACTTAGTAATAACACTCCTATTTCTTTCTTCAGAAGTAGTTATAATTCTTATTTCCTCAAGTAAATTATTAGATTTCCTCTTAAGTTCATCAATCTCAATCTCAATATTAGCAATCTTCTTAAGTGCACTAGTATATTCCCTCCTACTTAAAAGAAAATCAACCTCTGCAATCTGCTCAGATAACTTTGGAACTCTATCATCTTTTATAAGCTTAAAAGTAACATCCCATTCATTAAGCTTATCTTTTAAATTATCTGTTTTTACTAAATCTCTAACCTTAGAAATCTCACTCAAAATAGGAATACCTACAATTAAATTCCTCTCACGGTCAAGATACTCCACTTCATGTTTATATTTCTTAGTTTTAATTTTCTTTATTATTAAAAGAGTAGTAACAACAATAATAACCGCGAAAATAACAGTAGTAATCGTAATTAGCAACATATTATCCATAAATATCACCTACACCACATACAGTACTTTTATTTTATCACAAAATTAGACAGATTTATACCTTTTTATAAAAATTTAAATAAAAATTAAACAAAGTGTCTATTATAAAATAATTTATGTTAAATATATTTAATTATTCATAGACAAATAAAAAACCGTTGAAATTCAACGGTAAATAGTTATTTTTTGGCGTCCCCGGAAGGATTCGAACCTTCGACCGCAAGCTTAGAAGGCGTGTGCTCTATCCAGCTGAGCTACGAGGACACGAAGAAGTATTACAAACGTCGTAATATTTAAACGACATATTAATTATACACCTATATTTTAAATTATTCAAGTACTTTTTTACAAATTTCTTCATTTTCTACTAAAAATATTACTTCTTTTACATTAAATTCATTATTCATTGTTAAACTTATAGTATATATAACTTCTTCTAAAATACTATTATTAACTATATCAGACAATATCAAATTATTAAAGTTAAGTTTTATAGTATTATCATTTATTTCATAATTAAGTAATTTAGTATTTACATTTAAAAAGCTCATTAAATTACTCTCATATATAGGCTTACTAGTTAACTGTTCAATAATTACTTTAATTTTATCTTGATTCTTATTATTAATATATTTAGTTACAGGTACATAATAATAATTATCATTAAATTCATTTACATAGAAAATAGTATAACTATCTATATCACTAGTAGTAGTTAAATCATATATTTTATTAATACCATAACTCTTATCAAGTAAAGTAGGCAAATTCTTATTACTATTTGGTAATTTTTCTAATATATTACCCTCAACTAATATTTTTACCTTATCTATACCATCTATACTAGTTAATGTATAAATAATTGATTCTAACATCTTCTCCTCATATTTTTGATTTATCTCTAACAATTCCTTAGAAAAATTAATCGTTAATACGTTATCTTCTAAATTAACATCTAAAACTTTAGTTCCACTAGGTATTATAGCTTTAAATCCATTAGGTATAATATTACTCTTCTTACCCTCTACAATTAACCCCTCTAATAAATCAGTAGCAAGAGTTACTTTATCTTCACAATCACACCCTCTTATATATGTTCTTGATACATAATCTAAATTATCTAATAAATATATAGTCTCTAAATCAAAATTATATGTATAATCTAAATTTTGTTTTACTTCTAAGGAATTAACATCGTTATTACTAGGCATTAAATAAATAAGTAAAAAAACTATTAAAGTTAACATGGTTATCATTACTTTTTTTAAAATCATTTTTTTTAACATAACACACCTCTAATTATATATATGTTAGAGAAACATAAATATGAAAAAAAGCCACATAAGTGACTTTATAGAGATATTTCATTTAATCTAATTAATTCTACTACAGCCTGTGCTCTTCCTTTAACCCCTAATTTTTGCATTACATTCGATATATGGTTTCTTACAGTTTTTTCACTTATTTTTAAATAATTAGCTATATCTATAGTAGTTTTATTTGCTATAAGAAGTTCAAATACCTCTTTTTCCCTTTTAGTTAATATACTTTTTTTCATACTTATCCTCACTTTTCTATAGGGTGGTTTATACTTATTCATATTATTGTATGTATATATTTTTATTAGGTGAGGCCATTTTACCTATTAATAATCATAAAAAAAGTATAGACATATATCCATACTATTTTAATATCTTTAAAATACTTTCTACTACATCTTCTTTATTTTTTAATGGCTTACATTTATATACACAATTTACATCATTACATATTTCTTTTGCCATATTATTGCAATTAATATAACCACATCCTCCACAGTTATATAAAGGTAATAATTTATATATCTTAGTAACTTTATCATCTTTTTTATATTTATTATCTATACTAACTAATATTATACCTATTATTAGTCCTAAGATAGTTAATATTAATATTCCTATCATTTACTACACCTCTTACATTTATTACAATTATTACAATCTTTATTATTAGTCTTACATGTTATTATAAATAACACTATTAATATTATATAACCCATTAACTTAATGCAAACCTCGAAAATAACAAAGCCATTATAGATATTGTTATTAGTGCAATAGGTACTCCTTTAAATCTATCTAAAATTGGTTTATTTTCTAATGATGTTCTAATAGTAGAAAACAAATATAACACCAAAGTAAATCCTAAACTACTTCCAATACTATATATAATAGTTTCTATTAAATTATAGTTATTACTTATATTTAATAAGACTATTCCAAGTACAGCACAATTAGTAGTAATTAAAGGTAGATATATACCTAATGCCTTATATAATTTATAATTTTTATTCTTAATAATTATTTCTAAAATACCCACTAAAGAAGAAATAACAAAAATAAAGATTGTATTTGTTAAATATGTAGTATTTGTAGGTACTAATATTAAATGATATATTAAATAACTAATTATTGAAGAAATAACAGTTACAATAGTAACAGATATTCCCATACCTAAAGCAGTTTTTTCCTTAGTAGAAGTCCCTACAAAAGGACACATCCCTAAAAACTTTGTCAATACTACATTCTCTATTAAAATACTACTTATAAATAAACTAATTAGATTCATGATTATTTCCTCCAGTTTTAAATATTGCTAACAATATACCTAAAGTCAAAAAAGCACCTGAAGAAGTTAAAAAGAAACTATTTGGTAATATACTACATTTAGGTAAATTAATTACTAATTTAAAATTTAAAAGTACAGATAGCTTATCTATTACAGAAATAGTACCATTACCAAGTACTTCTCTCATTAATGAAATTAACACTAATGCAATTGTATATTTACCCCCCATTAAGAGGCCATCTTTAATACTATCTGTTACTTTATGTATAGAAGCATAACTTATTGCTCTTCCTAAAATTAAACAATTTACTATTATCAAAGGAATATATATTCCTAAAGAACTTGATATACTAGGCAAATATTTCTTTAACATAACATCAATTATAGTAACAAGTGTACTTATTATCAAAATATATGCAGGAACTTTAATATTATCATTAATAATATTTCTAAGTAACGAAATAATTGTATTTGAAATGATTAATATTAATGTAACACTAATACCCATAATAAGACCATTTTCTAAAGTAGTAGTAACTGCAAGAGCAGAACATAGTCCTATTAACATATTAAATATTGGATTATTTTTAAACATAAACATTTCCTTTCTATAAATTAATTATATATAGTATAATACCACAAATTAAAGCAATTATAGTTAAAGTTAATATAGATTTAATATTTTCCTTATTCATAATGCACCTCATGATATTTAATAATTGCCTTTACCATATCTTTTATATATTTAGATGTATAAGTAGCCCCACTTACAGTATCTACCATATCCAAATTATCTTGATTATTAATTATATTATCTATATAATTTGTATCTTTAATATGAGTATTATAGTAATGGTCTGTAGTATTAGTAATAATAATACTACTTACTTTATCATTATTAATAGTAATACTAGCTTCTATGCCATTATCACTAGTAAAACCACGATAAATAACTTTATAAACATAATTATCATTTATTACTTCTTTACTTTCTACTTGTAAATATTTATCTTCCTCTTCTACATTACTACTATTTTTAAATTTATATCCAATAAATATAGATAATATTAATCCTATTAGTATTACAGATATAATATATTTACTAGCACCTTTAAATCTATTTTTAATACTAATATTATTTATAATAGGAATAAATAAATTCATAACTAATATACTAGTTAATACTCCCTCTGGATATGGAGTTAAAAATCTAAAGAAAATAGTTAATATTCCCAAAAGAATACCATATACTATTTGTCCATTTTTAGTTATTGGACTAGTAACTGGGTCTGTTGCCATAAAAGTAGCTCCAAATAATAAACCTCCAGTTAAAATATGAAAAGTTGGATACCATAGTCCACATCCATTAATATAACCTATAATCATACTTAAAATAAATACAGTAGATATATAATATATTGGGATTCTTACCTTTATAACCTTATTATAAACTAAATATACTAAAGCTATTAATATCAATAATTTATTTACTTCTCCTAAAGAACCAGCCATCTTACCTAAAAATAAACTTAATAAACTTCCATATGGTGATACTATATC
This sequence comes from uncultured Muribaculaceae bacterium, assembly GCA_964616645.1. Lineage (GTDB taxonomy): Bacteria > Bacillota_I > Bacilli_A > RF39 > UBA660 > JAEDMO01. Next base: position 11,021 of record CAZTUM010000011.1, read on the forward strand.
ACTATATGTACCTATATAATTTATACTACTTAAATTAGCAAGAGGAGTAGCACTAGAAGTAGCATCTACGGCTTCATATAAGTTAAAATATCCTCCATTTTGCATTATAACTCCACCATAAGAAGCTATTATAAATAATCTCCCTATTAAAGCAGGATTAAATATATTATTTCCAAATCCCCCATAAATCATCTTTCCAACTAAACTAGCAAATATACTTCCAATTATTAACATTAAATAACTAGTATTAATAGGAAGTATAAGTCCTAAAAATATTCCTGGTATAATACTATAACTATTATTTAATAAATACTTAATACTCTTCTTATTCTTAGTTAAATAATACCACACATACTCTGTACTTAAACACACTATACTTGGAATAATCACCATTAATAAAGGCTTTAACATCGTAAAAAAGTTACCATATCCTTTTATATATGGGAGTATTCCATTTTTATAAAAAGCATATAAAATTATAGGTACTAAAGATATTATCAAATTTAACATCATTTTATTAGTAGAATTAGATGACTTTAAATAATTACCATCTTTGTTTTTAAACTCCATCATCTATACCCCTTTCCTTAGCTTTTCTTACATATTCTCTTACTTCTATCTTAGAAGGGCATATATAAGAACATAACCCACATTCAATACACTCTTCAGGTTTTAAATATTTCATTTTAGTTTCATCATCAATATACTTCATAATAAATACAGGCATTAAATTAACAGGGCACACCATAGCACATTTACCACAGTTGATACAAGACTTTGATACTGGTAGCTTGTTTTCTATTACTAAAACACAATTTAAATCCTTAGTAACTAATAAATCATCAGTAGGCAAACTCTTCCCCATCATAGGTCCACCAGCTATAAAAAGAGGATTCTTTAAATCTTTATATCCATCTATATGATTAATTATCTCACTCATTAATGCACCTATTTTTACCCTAACATTTTGAGGTTTTTTAATACCCTCACCTGTTATAGTAATAACTCTTTCAGTAAGTGGTCTATTATTTTTTAACATATCATATATTGCATATACAGTAGATACATTGCTTACTAATACTCCCTTTTCACTTGGATATTTTGAATACTTAATATTAAGTAAATCATACACTATATATCTTTCCCAACCATTAGGATATGCATCTTTAACAAGTCCAAGAGATATAGAAGGATATGTACCAATATATTTTTTAAATTCATTTATTATTACTTCATTAGTCTCTTTAAGAGCTATTATACCTTTTTTAATATCCATTATTTCTAATATAGCATCAATTGCCTCTAAAAGATTTTCTGCATACTTCTTCATCAAAGCATAATCCGCGGTTACAAAAGGCTCACACTCTACCCCATTTATAATAAAATAATTAAATTTATCAGATGAAGTATATTTTAAATAAGTAGGATAATCACTTCCTCCTAAACCAGTTATTCCAGATTCTCTTAATAAATTAATAAACTTTTCTTTAGTATACTTAGTAATATCCTTTTTAGTACCCGCTCTATCTTGATACTTCTCTTTAAAATCATTTTCTACTACAATGCATTTAATCTTTCTTCCATTATTAATTATTTTCTTATTTCCAGATATTACATATCCAGATACAGATGAATGTATAGGAAAATTAATGCTTTTATTCTTAGCGACTACTTCCCCTTTATATATATAATCTTGTTCTTTAACATTATGTGCATATTTAACACCATTTTTACTTTCTAATGGTATATATATTATCTGAGGCTTTATATATTCAGTAATATTTTTATTAATAGTTAAATTTTTATGATTACCAATATGTACTACCTTATTCATAAGTATCATCCTTCCTAACTACTTTATATACATAATTATACATTTTTTTTAATAAAATTGAAAGTGATTTATCAAAAAAATATATGAATTTATATTTATATATACTATACACATTTTATAATTAATAATATTTTAATATATTTTCTTGACTAATATATATTTTCACTGATAAAATTTATAGTGAGGTGAATTTACATGTCAGAAACTCTAGCTAATTTTTTTGTTAATATTATGAATGGAATTAATGAAAACATAATTATTTTTGTTATTTCCCTATTACCAATTTTAGAACTAAGAGGAGGTTTAATCGCGGCTTCTATATTAGATATGCCTTTTATATCTTCCTTAATAGTATGTTTAATTGGTAATATTCTACCTATTCCATTTATTCTACTCTTTTTAGAAAAAATCTTTAATTTTCTAAAAAAGAATAAAAAAATTGCTAAAATTTTAAATAAGCTAGAAGTACACTCTTTAAATAAAAGTAAAGATATTACTAAATATAAATATATATATCTAGGGCTCTTATTATTCGTAGGTATTCCTCTTCCAGGTACTGGAGGATGGACTGGTGCTTTACTTGCGGTATTACTTGGACTTAATAAAAAGAAATCCTTTATAGCAATATTACTTGGTATTATACTTGCAGGATTAATTATGAGTATATTCTCATATGGTATTCTTAATAATTTAATAAAATAACCTCTCAAAACGAGAGGTTTTAATTTTAAAATTTAATTTTATCTTCTATATAATCAACAATTTCATCTACACTTAATGTTATTTGTTCCATGGTATCTCTATTTCTTATAGTAACTGTTCTATCATTAATAGAATTATCATCAACAGTAATACAAAAAGGTGTTCCAATTGCATCTTGTCTTCTATAACGTTTTCCAATAGTACCAGATTCATCATAACATACCATAAAATGTTTATTTAATTTTTCTACTAACATATTAGCATAAGAAGCGTGACGTTTCTTAATAAGAGGTAATACCGCTAGTTTATACGCTGATAATGCAGGATTAATCTTTAATACCTCTCTTGTATCGGTTTCATTAATTATTTCTCTTTCATATGATTCACATATAATAGCTAATACAGTTCTATCAAGCCCATATGTAGATTCTATTATGTATGGTATATATTTCTCATTAGTATCATTATCTAAATACTCCATAGATACCCCACTATACTCTTGATGCCTTGATAAATCATAATTAGTTCTATTATGAGTACCATTAATCTCTCCCCATCCATTAGGGAATAAATATTCTATATCGCATGCTTCTTTAGCATAATGAGCTAATTTCTCATGGTCATGATACCTTAAATGTTCTACCTTAAGGCCCAAATCTACAAAAAACTTTCTTCCATATTCTTTAAAATAATTATATAATTCAGAATCTATCCCTTCCTTACAAAAAGTTTGAAACTCCATTTGTTCAAATTCAATAGTCCTAAATGTAAAATTACCAGGAGTTATTTCATTTCTAAAAGCTTTTCCTATTTGTCCTATTGAGAAAGGTAACTTAGCCCTCATAGTTCTTTGTACATTTAAATAATTAACATATTCCCCTTGAGCATTTTCAGGTCTTAAATATACAACATTTTTACTATCATTAGTAACTCCTCTATATGTTTCAAACATCAAATTAAATTGTCTTAAATCAGTATAATCACTCTTACCACATTTAGGACAAGGTACTTTATTAGATTTAATGTAATCTATCATTTCTTTCTCTGTCATTGAATCTGCATGAGCATTAATATCATAATCATCTATTAAATTATCTACCCTATGTCTTGCTTTACAATTCTTACAGTCAACCAAAGGGTCACTAAAAGAACTTACATGCCCTGAAGCTTCCCATACTTTTGGATGCATTAAAATATCTGCATCTACTTCATAACTATTATTTCTTTCTTGAATAAATCTTTTTCTCCAAGCATCCTTAACATTATTTTTAATTCTACTACCTATAGGACCATAATCCCAAGTATTAGCTAATCCTCCATATATTTCACTTCCTTGAAATATTAATCCATATTGTTTACAATAATTAACAATATCTTGCATAGTAATTTTTTCATTCATAATTATTCCTCCTATAAAATAAATAAGAAAGATACTATCTAATATAAGGACGGGTATCCCGCGGTTCCACCTTACTTATTCTTAAACAGAATCTCTCTTATAATAATCGCTCCTAGTTTGCCAAACTAATCTTCGCTTTAAAATTAACTTACAATAGTTATTATATTACTCTTTCTTAAATTAATCAATATATTTTTAATATTTATTTAAATTTAATTACAATCAGTAGTACAAAAAGAATTATATAAATCATTAAACATAGCACCAAGTCTACTTTCTAAATCCGAAATTTCAGAATCAGTCCAGTAATCTTTGGGATCTTCATATCCTTTAGTATCCCAAGCTGTTTCATCATCAAACCCTATAATTTCCCCCTTTTTAATTACCACTACTGCGGGAACATATACTCTTTTATTTCCCTCATCATCATATTGTAAATATTCTTCTAATATTGATACAATTTCTAAATACTCATAAGTATTATTATTCCTTATATCTAAAATATTATAATAATATATTTTATCTACTTCATTATCTTTAGCAATATTATTTAAATATTTAACATATTCCATACACCAAGGACACTCTGGAAATCCTAAATAAACAACCCCAGTACCATTTTTTAATATTTTAATTATTTCATCAACATCACGATATACAAAAACATTATCCTCCTCTACCGTTTGATATTCTTTGCTAAATCTACTAGCGTCACTAATATTATCATCAGATATAACTAACAATATACCAAGTATCATTAATAGAACTATTATTATACTAACTATAATAATTATATTTTTTTTCTTCATATTTTCTTACCTCCACATCACAATTTTAATATACATATAATAAATATACAATAAATTATAAGTTGAATTACTCAACTTAAAGTTGAGTTACTATTTACACTCATCTTCTAAATTAAGTGGTATTTGATAATTAATTACTTTATCATCTTTATCTTTAGCATATATCTCTATATATAAATCATCTTCTTGATAATGCTTACAATTATTAGAAAAGTCATCTACCTTAAAATATATATTCTTTAAATACTCTTCTAACGTTATATTAGCATTATCTTCATTATTACACTTATCGATTTGTCTTTTTACTAAGCCAGTATTTTCATATAATATACACTCAATACTAGAATATATTTCATTATCTTCATTCCCACAGTAATTTATATTTGAAATATATAAATAAGACTTTTTATTATTATAAGCAATACTTCCTGATATAGTAAAATTAGGACAATTAGTAGATATTGTTTTAAACTTAAAATCATGATTATTATTAATAATAACTATAAAAATTATAGTAATTATTAATAATATTAAAATTAAAATTATATATATCAAATAATTTTTTTTCTTCTTATTACTTATTTGTTCTCCATTTAATAAACTATCTATATCTAAATTAAAATCATCACATATTTGCTTAAGAACTGCTATATCAGGAATATTCTTTGAATTTTCCCACTTACTTACAGCTTGATAAGTAACATGATATTTTTCTGCAAATTCTTGTTGTGTTAAATTATTCTTTTTTCTTATTTCTTTAATTATATTTCCTATCTGATTAGTCATACTATCACCATAAAAATATTCTATCATATTTTAATAAAAGTAGCAATTTTTCTGCTACTTATTTTTATAAAAAATTAATTATCAAAATAATTTAACATCATTGCATCTTTTACTTCTTTTAACGTTTTACTTGCAACAACTCTAGCTTTATTAGTTCCTTTTTTCAATACTTCATATACATATTCAGGATGTTTTGATAGCTCTTCTCTTTTTTCCCTTATAGGTTTTAATTCTTCTTCTAATACATTGTATAAAAACATCTTGATTTTTACATCTCCAAGACCACCTCTTCTATAATGGTCTTTTAATTCATCTAAAGACTTATATTCTGGTAAATACTTTATAAATGAATCTTCTTTGCAAAAAATATCTAAGTAAGTAAATACAACATTACCCTCTACTTTACCTTTATCTTCCACTTTTATGTGATTAGGGTCAGTATACATAGAAAATACTTTCCTTTTTAACTCTTCACTACTATCTTTTAAATAAATACAATTATTTAGTGATTTACTCATCTTAGCATTACCATCTATCCCTACTAATCTTCTTTCCATTTTACTATCTGGAAGCAAAGCATTTGGCTCAACTAATACGTTTTTATTATAAATAGTATTAAACTTTCTAACTATTTCTCTTGCTTGTTCTATCATTGGTAATTGGTCTTCTCCGACTGGAACAAGAGTAGCCTTAAAAGCGGTAATATCCGCGGCTTGACTAATTGGATATGTAAAAAAACCTACTGGAATACTCTCGTTAAAACCTCTTAATTTTATTTCTTCTTTTACCGTTGGATTTCTCTGTAATCTTGATACAGTTACTAAATTCATATAATAAAAACTTAACTCAGTAAGTTCTGGTACTTCTGATTGTATAAAATAATTAACTTTTTCAGGGTCTATCCCACACGCCAAATTATCTAATGCAACCTCAAAAATATTATCTCTTACTTTCTTAGGATTATCAAAATTATCCGTTAATGCTTGAGCATCTGCAGCAAAAAGATACATTTCATCATAATTTCCCTCATTTTGTATTTTTACCCTATTTTTTAGTGAACCCACATAATGTCCAATATGTAATGGGCCTGTAGGCCTCTCACCAGTTAATATTATATTCATAAATTTCGCCTTCCTTCTTTAAAAAAATCTCATCCTAATAATAGGATAAGATTATATTCTTACTTATGCCACCTAAATACTTAATCATGTACTTATTACACAAATCCTTTTAATAACGAAGAGGATACTTCGTATTAGCCTACTAAATTCAGCAATATCTCATCAGCCCATTTCAATATATTAAAATTATAATCTTCCACCTAATGATTACTCTCTTTAAATTTACCTATATCTACTTTTCTGAATCAACGATTTATGTGTTAATTATATTATAATTAAAAATGATTGTCAAGGCAAAACTATTTAGAATTTTTTCCTTTGTAACATTTTTTATGTTTTTTACATAAAAATGAAAAC
>CAZTUM010000012.1:0-17312 GCA_964616645.1 uncultured Muribaculaceae bacterium
TGTCGTTATTCAACTATTCAAAATTGGAGTGTTAATGTTTATAATTTAGTAACAAAAAGAGCAATAGTAGAAGAAAATGGACTAATGGAATGGATAGATGGTAATATAGGTGCCAAGGTAAATATGAAATATCCATGTTGTATATTAAATGGCAAATATGCAAAAGGAACTTGTATATCTGTAGCTAGTGCAACCACAAATCAAATACAAGATGCAGGAGCTAAAATGATACATCTAGCTCCATATACAAAAAGCAATATTATATCTAAATCTCTCTCAGTCTTAGGAGGAAACGCTACATACCGTGGAACAACCAAAATATGTAAAAATGCTCATCACTCTAAAGCAATAGTAAAATGTGATACTATTATTTTAGATGATTTATCCAAAAGTGATACTATACCTACTAATATAGTAGATAATAATACATCTATCTTAGAACATGAAGCTACTGTATCTAAAATAAAAGAAGAACAACTATTTTACTTAGAAACACGTGGTCTAACAGAAGAAAAAGCAAAAGAATTAATAGTCATGGGATTTATAAGTACATTTCGTGAGGAACTACCTATGGAATATGCCGTAGAATTAAATCGTCTACTTAGTTTGAATATAGGAGGCAAAATATGAAGAAAATAATATATATAGCAATAATAATCATACTAGCAATAATAATCTATAATAATAAAAATACTACCAAAGAAAAATTAAATATAGAAATAGAACAAACTCCTGCATATATATATGAATATTATGTATATGGAAATCACTTAAATATAAAAGGAAAAATAGCTAATAAGGAATATCAAAGCATTACCTTATCTTTAATATCTGATAAAGAAATAGAAATACCATTAACAATTGAAGAAGAAACAGAAGAGATACATTTTTATATATCAGATAAAATAAACAATGGTTTATACTTAGATAATTTAGAAGAAAAAGCTCATTATCTTTTCCTAAAAATAATAGATAAAGATAACAATACTAAATATTATAAACTAGATAACAATACATCATATCCAAATTTAACATATTATACATTATCTAAATATAATAATAAAATAGTTATTAGTACTGATAATGAATATAATACATTCCTATTAAATGTAGAAAATAATAATGATGAAGACATATACGATATCACAATCGATGCAGGACATGGAGGACTAGACTCAGGTGCCATATCACAAAATACAAAAGAAAAAACAATAACATTACAAGTTGCTTTAGCCTTAAAAGAAAAATTAGAAGAATACGGCTATAAAGTAGCTATAACAAGGGATAAAGATATTGACTTAGAAGAATATAATGTAAATAACAAAATAGGTAGAGTAGTACTACCACATGAGAATAACTCTAAATACCTATTCTCAATTCACTTAAATAGCCATAGTAAAAAAACTATGCACGGAGTAGAAATATTAACCCCTCCTAATATTGATTATACATTTTCAACATCACTAGCGGATAATATTGTAAAAGAAACAAATATAACTTATTCTAACAATATGTCATTCAAAGTTAAAAATGGAGTATATACAAGAATAGTAGATGAAGAAGAATTATTATCACGTATAGATAATCCTTATGATATTACAATCGGAGCGGCATATTACTACATGTTAAGAGAAACAGGGGGCTATATAACAGGAAGTTATGTTGATGGAAGAGAAGAAGATGTAGGCATAAACCCATATTATAATTCAAATAAAGGGATAGAAAGTTATATAATTGAATTAGGCTATATTATAGATAATGATGACTTAAGCGAAATAATAAACAACCAAGAAAATTATGTAAATGTAATAGCCAAAACAATAAATAATGAGTTAGAAACTGAAAATTAGAGTAATAACTCTTTTTTTTATATCATTGACACATATTTTACATAAAAATACTTCTTTTTATATAAACATAATAGTACTTAATTTATTTCTATTACATTAATTTTATCACTTATTAATTATCTTAGTAAAATTTAATATTCAAATATAAAATTTTAGTAATTTGTTCTTTTGTGGTACTTTTGTTATATTAAAAAAGAAGGAGGGATATTATGGTTAATCAAACAATTATTGTAGGTAGATTAGTTAAAGACCCAGAGTTATTAGAAACCGAAACTGGCAAGAAAAAAACACATATCACATTAGCGGTTCCAAGAAACTACAAAAATCAAGATGGTATATATGATACAGACTTCATCGACTGTACACTTTGGACTAATGTTGCTGAAAACACAACTACCTATTGTAAAAAAGGTGATTTAATCGGAGTACGTGGCCGTATTCAAACAGCGATAATAGAAAAAGAAGAAGGAAAACGTAAAAGAACTGAACTAGTCGCAGAAAAAATCACATTTTTATCTAGCAAAAAAGAGCTAGAATAGAGAATTTATAAAGATTATTAGCACAATTGCTAGTAATCTTTTTTTGCTATAATTAAACATAATTAGTAAAAATTATTAAATTTTACGTTACAAAGAAAAAAACTAGCGTTAAAAAGTACCTTATTAGTTAATTCTGCTTTTTTTGACAATTAAATATATTACAATAAATATATCAAATAAAGTTATATTTAGAAAGAAGGTATATACATGTTAGTAAGCACTAGGGTAAAAGAACTAAGAAAATCACGTGGGCTTTCACAAAAAGATATAGGCAAACTGATAGGTGTAACTAAAGTATCTGTATGTGGATATGAAAATGGAACAAGAACACCTAGCTTAGAATCATTAGAATTACTCGCGGATATCTTTGAAGTTAGCACGGATTATCTCTTAGGCAGAGAACTATACGTAGTAAGCGATAAGGTAAACAAATATGTAGGCTCTATATCAGAAGAAGATATAGAAATAATTAAAGAAATAAAAAGAGTACCAGAAGTATATGACTTAATGAAAAAAGACCCTAAACGCTGTATAGCAAGAATAACTAAAAAATATAATTAATTAAAAAAAATATTAATTTAATAAAAAAAATTATATTACCCTTAAAGTTAACTACATGTTAAATATCTATTTCCCTAGCACAATTTATTCTAACAACATAAAAACTATAATTTATTTGACATTTTCTAAGTACATATACTATAATATATATATCTTAATATTGATTTTACAAACAAGAAAGGATGATATTATGTTAGATGTAAAAGATTTATATAAAGAAAACTATATTGATAAAGAAATAACTATATGTGGATGGGTAAAAAATCATCGTAAACAATCAGAAATAGGCTTTATTGACCTATTTGATGGTACTACAATTAATACCCTACAAATAGTATATGAAAGCAATATAAAAAACTTTGAAGAAATAACTAAAATTAAAATAGGTTCCGCGGTTAAAGTAACAGGAGTATTAGTATCTTCTCCAAAGGGAAATCAATCTTTTGAATTATCATTAAAAGAATTAGAATTACTAGGTGATTGTGAAGAAGATTATCCTATTCAACCTAAAAGACACTCAAGAGAATTTTTAAGAGAAATAGCATATCTAAGACCAAGAACAAATCTCTTTCAAGCAGTATTCCGTGTAAGAAGTATCACAGCTCATGCAATACATACATATTTTCAAGATAGAGGATATGTATATTTTCACGCACCATTAATAACTGCATCAGACTGTGAAGGCGCAGGAGAAATGTTTCAAGTAACTACTCTTGATTTAAATAAAATAGCTAAAACAGGCAAAGTAGACTATAGCAAAGACTTCTTTGGTAAACAAACAGCACTAACCGTATCAGGACAACTTCAAGGAGAAACCTTTGCTCTAGCATATAAAAAAATATATACATTTGGTCCTACATTCCGAGCAGAAAATTCTAATACCAAAACTCATGCCTCAGAATTTTGGATGATAGAACCAGAAATAGCTTTTTGTGATTTAGATATGGATATGGATATTATGGAAGATATGTTAAAATACATAGTAAGATATGTACTAGAACATGCTCATGATGAAATGATTTTCTTAGATAAATATGTAGAAAACGGTCTTCTTGATAAATTAAATAGATTGTTAAATTCAGAATTTACAAGAATAGACCATAAAGATGTAATTGATATTTTAAAGAAATCTAATATTAAATGGGAATTTGAACCTACTTATGATGGTGATATTTATAAAGAACATGAAAAATACATTACAGAATATTTTAATGGCCCTGTATTTATTAAAAATTGGCCAAAGGATATCAAAGCATTCTATATGAAACAAAATGATGATGGAAAAACAGTCGCCGCGGTAGACTTAGAAGTACCTGGAGCAGGAGAGTTAATCGGGGGTAGTCAAAGAGAAGAAAACTATGATAAATTACTATCACGTATGCAAGAATTAAATATGCCTACCAAAGATATGGAATGGTATTTAAATTTAAGAAAATTTGGAGGATGTGTTCATTCAGGATTTGGAATGGGATTTGAAAGACTATTAATATATCTAACAGGTATAGAAAACATAAGAGATGTAATTCCATATCCAAGAACACCAAACAACTGTCAATTTTAGGAGGATATATGAAATATTATTTTATTGGTATCAAAGGGACAGGAATGTCCGCTCTTGCAACAATTTTACATGATTTAGGTAACACAGTAATAGGTTATGATGACTACAAAGAACATAAATTTACAGAAGAACCATTACAACAACGTAATATAAAAATATATACAGATGATTCGTATAAACTAACAGATGAAATAGTAGTATATAGCTCAGCCTTTCAAGAAACACATCCAGAAATGCAAAAAGCAATAAATAAAAACTTACCAATGTATGAATATACTCAAATGGTAGGAGAATTAACAAAAAAACATAAAACTATATGTGTAAGTGGTTGTCATGGTAAAACAACAACAACAGCCTTATTGGCACACGTTTTAAATAACATAATAGGTGTAAACTATATAATCGGAGACTCTACTGGATATGCTAATAAAGAAAACGAATATTTAGTTGTAGAATCTTGTGAATATAAAAGACATTTCTTAAATTATGACCCAACAGATACTATTATTACCAATATTGAATTAGACCATACAGACTATTACAAAGACCTATCAGATATGATAGATGCTTATCAATCATTAATGAATAATACAAAAGATTTAGCTATTTTATGTAATGATGATGAAAATATCAAAAAATTAAAAGTAAAAAATGCTATTTATTATGGATTAAATGAAAATAGTGATATAACTGCCAAAAATATAACTAGTGATAGAGAATATACCTATTTTGATGTATATATAAAAGGAAATTTATATGGCAAGATTAAAATCAAACTATTTGGTAATCACATGATATTAAATACTTTAGCTACTATTGCAATATGTTATAAATTTAATCTACCAAAAGAAAAAGTAATACATGAATTATCAACATTCCAAGGTGCAAAAAGAAGATTTAATGAAAAAATAGTAAATAATACTATTATGATAGATGATTATGCTCATCACCCTACTGAATTAAAAGTATCTATAGAAACCGCTAAAAACAAATACAAAGATAAAAAAATATGTGCTATATTTCTTCCTAATACATATTCAAGAGTAGCCAAATTTTATAAAGAATTTGCAACCTCACTTTCCCTCGCAGATAAAGTATTTATACTAGATATTGCTAAAGGAAGAGAAAAAGAAGAAGACTTTCCTGGTATAAGCTCAAAATTAATATGTGATTTAATACCAAATGCTCAAATGATTAATCTAAATGATGCTTATAAACTATTACCTTATAAAGATTATGTATTATTATTTATGAGTTGCCAAAATATATATATATTAGAACATCACCTAGAAGAACTACTAATAAATAATTAATAAAAATAGACAGCTACTGATATAAATATCACTTTATAAAAATGATATTATATATTCTAGTAGTAGTCTATTTTTTAATAATCTAATACTTTATCTACAATCCCATATTTTAAAGCTTCATACGCATCCATATAATTATCTCTATCAGTATCTTTCTCAATTCTATCTAAATCATTACCTGTCTTATCAGCTAAAATTCTATTTAATTTATCTCTTAACTTAATAATTCTTTCAGCCTGTATCTTAATATCAGTGGCCTGCCCTTGAGCTCCCCCTAATGGTTGATGTATCATAACTTCACTATTAGGAAGTATATATCTCTTTCCTTTACTACCACAAGCAAGCAAAAATGCTCCCATAGACGCGGCCATACCTATACATATTGTAGAAACATCACTCTTAATATAGTTCATAGTATCATAAATAGCCATTCCAGAAGTAATTACTCCACCAGGAGAATTAATATAAATACTAATATCATCATTAGATAAACTATCTAAATATAAAAGACAAGCCACAACATTATTAGAACTATTATCATTAATTTCTCCATTAATAATAATAATTCTATCTTTTAAAAGCCTAGAATATATATCATATGCATATTCTCTATCATTATTTCTTTCAATAACTGTTGGAATTAAATTCATATCATCACCTATAATTATATTAGTCGTAAAAATTTAAAATATACAAAAAATAAAGTGACAAAAACAAATAATTTTGCTAAAATAATAATATACAGTAAGGAGCGTGTAACATGGACACTATTACATTAAAGTTTTCAAATGGAAAAACAAAAGAATATTTAAAAGGTATTAAATTAAAAGATGTAATAAATGATATTAAAGATGATTATACATTTGATATACTTGGAGCTATATTTAAAAATCATATTATATCTTATGAAGATACACTTACCAAAAGTGGTACATTAGATTTAATAGATATTAATAATCAAGTAGGTAACCAAATATATGAATCAGGACTTACTTATTTATTTACATCATCTATTATAGATATTCTAGGTAAAGATACTCTTATAAATATAAAACACTCTATTGACAAAGGAATATATTGTGAAATAGATAAAAAAATAGATAAAGATATATTATCATTAATAAAAGAAGATATGCAAGATAAAGTATCAAAAGCAATACCTTTTGTAAAAATAGAAACTTCACGCCTAGAAGCAATTGAATACTTTAAAAATATTAAAAGATTAGATAAAGCTAAAACATTATTTTATAATACATCTGAATATATACCATTATATAAATTTAATGGACTATATAACTATATAATAGGCAATATGCCAAACGATACATCAGTATTAAAATATTTTGATTTATCTTTAGTAGATGAACACGGAATAGTCTTAATATATCCATCAGTAAGAGATGAAGGCAAAATAGTTAAATATACACATCATGATAAGTACTTTGAAAGTATTAAAGAATATGCTAACTGGGGTAGTATATTAAATATAAATAACATAGGAGATTTAAATGAATATATAACAAATCATAATCCTAATGAATTAATAGAACTATCAGAAATAATGCAAGACTATAAATTATTATCAATAGCAGAAGAAATAACATTAAATAAAGAAGATATTAAATTAATATTAATCTCAGGTCCCTCATCATCAGGAAAAACAACCACATCAAAGAAACTAGCACTATACTTAAAAACATTAGGATTAAATCCAATTAGTCTATCATTAGATGATTATTTTGTAAACAGAAAAGATACTCCATTAGATGCAGATGGTAAACCAGACTATGAATCTATTAAAGCAATTGATATAGAACTATTTAACGACCATATAAATAGACTTAAAAAGAAAGAAAAAGTAATAACACCAATATATGACTTTTATGAAGGTAAAAAATTCTTTAAAAAAGAAATTCAATTAAAAGATAATGATATTTTAATAATTGAAGGATTACATGCATTAAATGAAATATTAACCAAAGATATTCCTAAAAAGAATAAATATAAAATATATATAAGTCCTTTAACATTCTTAAACATAGATAATGATAATAGAATTAAAATGACTGATATTAGATTATTAAGAAGGATTATTAGAGATAATCGCACTAGAGGATATACTCCAAGTAAAACATTAGAAAATTGGCACTCTGTTAGAAAAGGAGAAGATGATTACATATTTGCCTATCAAGATGATGCAGATGTTGTATTTAACTCTTCGCTAGCATATGAATTAGGTGTACTAAGAACCTATGCTATGCCATTGTTATTCTCAGTAAAAGAAGATGATAAAGAATATCTAACAGCACTAAGACTAATTGAATTTCTAATGTGTGTTCTTCCAATACCAAGTGATTGTGTTCCTAAAATATCAATATTAAGAGAATTTATAGGTGGCAGTTTCTTTGAAAATTAATGTAAAATAACACATGTTTATTTGTATTAAATATAAATATCTGATACAATATAATTTATAGGAAGGTGAATATATGACAAAAGTGGCAATCAATGGATTCGGTAGAATAGGAAGATTAGTATTTAGAATAATGAATGAAAGTAATGATTTTGAAATAGTCGCGATTAATGATTTAACTGATGCTAAACAATTAGCTTATTTACTAAAATATGATACAAGTCATCGTAGATATTTAGAAGATGAAATAACTTATGATGAAGAAAATATTATTATTAAAGGCAAAAAAATTAAAATATTTAGTGAATTAGACCCAAGTAAATTACCATGGAAAGATTTAAATGTAGATATAGTTTTTGAATGTACAGGTAAATTTACTACCAAAGAAAAAGCTTTAGCACATATATATGCAGGAGCTAAAAAAGTACTTATTAGTGCCCCTTGTAAAGGAGAAGTAAAAACAATTGTATACAATGTAAATGATGATATATTAGATGGTACAGAACAAATCGTATCCGCGGCTTCTTGTACAACTAACTGTCTAGCTCCAGTATTAAAAGTACTAAATGATAATTTTGGTATTGAAAAAGGAATAATGACCACCATACATGCTTATACAAATGACCAAGTAACACTAGACGTATCTCACAAAAAAGGAATAGAATCAAGAAGAGGAAGAGCGTGTGCAGCAAACATCATTCCATCATCTACTGGCGCGGCTTCTGCTATTGGTCTTGTAATTCCACAGTTAGAAGGAAAACTATCTGGAAGTGCCATGAGAGTACCTGTTTCCGATGGCTCAGTAGTAGACCTTACATTAGAATTAAAAGTAAATACTACAAAAGAAAATATAAATAATGTATTTAAACAAAATACAAATGAAACATTAAAATATACAGAAGACCCAATAGTATCATCAGATATAATAGGAACATCTATAGGTGCTTTAGTAGATGGACTATTAACTAATGTACTAGAAGTAGATGGAAAACAACTAATTCATGTAGTAGCCTGGTATGATAACGAAATGGGCTATTCATATCAAATGGTTAGAACAGCAAAAAAAATAATGGAAAAAATTGCAAAGTAGACATATATGTTTACTTTTTTCTTGCAATAGACTTAAAACATCTATATAATAAGTAGTGTTAGGATGTGGTAAAGTGCAAAATAACATAATTACTATAAGAAACTTAAACTATTCATTTAAAGAACAAAAAATATTTAATAACTTAAATCTAACTATTAAAAGAAATTCTTATATATCCATAATAGGACCAAATGGAGTAGGTAAATCAACATTAATTAAAATATTAATAGGACTTCTTCCATATGAAGGATATATAAATATTAATAACTATTATTTAAATCAAGAAAATATAAACAAAATAAGAAGATGTCTAGGTGTTATATTAGATGAAGTAGATAACCAATTTATTGGAGAAACAGTTATTGATGACCTTGCTTTTAATTTAGAAAATTTATCCTATTCAAAAGAAGAAATAGAAAAAGAAATAACATATATAACTAAAATATTTAACATAGAAGAATACTTATATGAAAACCCATTATCATTAAAAGAAAGTACTAAACATGTAATTGCTTTAGCCACGGCATTAATTCATAAACCAAGTATATTAATTTTAGATGAAGCATTAAATACCCTAACACCAACTGATAAAGAAAAAATAAAAAAAGCCTTATCTTACTATAGAGATAATCATGATTTAACAATTATCCAAATAACTCATAATACTACAGATACCTTATATGCAGATAGAGTAATAGTACTAAACAAAGGTATGGTATATTTAGATGATAATCCAATAAATGTATATAGTAATACAAATAAATTAAAACAACTAGGTATTGAAATACCTTTTATAATAAAACTATCACATAATTTAGAACTATATAATTTAATAAATAAACCATATTTAAATATAGAAAGTTTAGTTGATAAATTATGGTAACATATAAAGAAGTATCATTTAAAAAATATCTAAATAATTTTAATTATACATTCAAAGAAGAAACAATAACCACCATAATAGGCCCTTCTAATTCAGGTAAAACATTAATATTAGACCTATTAGAAAGTTTAGTACTACCTACTAATGGTACTATAAAAATTAATAATAATAAAAATATAAAAAAATATCGTTCTAAAATAGGATATCTATTCCAAAATCCTTCTAACCAATTATTTCAAACTACTGTATATGATGAAATATCATTTGGTTTAAATAATTTTCACTATAAAGAAAATAAAATTGATAAAGTAGTAAAAGATGCCATTAAAATAGTAGGATTAGATGAAACATATTTAGGCAAATGTCCCTTTAATTTAAGTTATGGAGAAAAAACTAAAGTAGCTCTAGCAAGTATATTAGCTCTAAATCCAGATATCTTACTCCTAGATGAACCAACTAAAGGATTAGATAATAAAAGTACTAACAAGTTAATAAAACTCTTAAAACGTCTAAAAAATACCTATCATAAAATAATTATAATTGTATCTAATGATATTGATTTTATAAATAAAGTAACAGATAATATAATTTTATTAAACGATGGTAATACAATATCACAAGGTAGTAAAAAAGACATTTTAGAAAATATAGACTTGTTAAAAGAAAACAACATAGAAATTCCAACAATAATAGAATTTATTCACTACGCAAATACTAATAAAAAAGTATCATTAAACTACACATTAGATATTAATGAATTAATTAAGGATGTGTATAGAAATGTCTAAATATCAAATTAATAAATATTACTTAAAAAAATCTATTATCCATAGTCTAAATCCCATATCAAAAGTAATAGTATTATTACTATCAATTATACTAACTCTCTTAATTAAAACACCATATGAATTAATAATTAATATAACTCTAACTCTAACTTTAATATTATTAAGTAAAATTAATATATCAGAGTATTTAAAAAGCATTAATAAAATAAAAGTATTATTAATATTTTTATTCATAATAAACATAATCTTTAAATTAGATATATATTCTAATTTTTTATCTATATATAAAATAATAAACATACTCTTAATAAGTATCATGGTATCAATGACAACACCTCCAACAGAGCTAACATATGCCTTAGAAAAAATAATGTACCCACTACATAAAATTATAAAAGTAAAATCTATAGCATTAATGTTAACACTAGCAATAAGATTTATTCCAACTCTAACAGAACAATCAGAAAATATAATTAAATCAATAACAGTAAGAGGTATTGACTTAAATGGAAGTATAAAAGATAGAATAAATGTAATAAGCACATTAATATTACCGATGTTTACCCTATCAATAAAAAAATCTGATGCCATATCAGATATTATGAGCATTAGAATGTATAACTATAATGATACAAGAACTAATTATCGTATGAATAAATGGAACATTATAGATACTATTATATTTATAATTATGATATTACTATTAATATTAGAGATAGTAATTTAACATAAATATATTGACTATATTTAATATTTAGTTTAAAGTAAAATATATGTAAAGGAGTATAACTATGCAAAGATATTTTATAACATTTTCCTATGATGGAACAAATTTTAATGGATATCAAAAACAACCAAAAGTAAGAACAGTTCAAGGAGAAATTGAAAGAGCATTAAAAGAAATAAGTGGAGGTAAAAAAATAGAAATACACGCATCAGGAAGAACTGATGCTAAAGTTCATGCATTAAATCAAAAAGCTCATTTTGATTTAGAATTAAAAATAACCCCAGATAAATTAAAAAAAGGTTTAAATTCTATATTAAAAGAAGATATTTATATCAAAACAATAGAAGAAGTCCCAGATAATTTTCATGCTAGATATAATGCTAAAGGTAAAGAATATATATATAAAATAAACATGGGAGAATATAACCCTTTAGAAAGAAATTATGTATATCAATATAATAAAAGATTAGATGTAACTGAAATGGAACGTGCGATGAAGTATTTAGAAGGAACACATAATTTTAAATCATTTACTAAAACAGATGAAGAAAAAGAAGATTATGTAAGAACTATTTCTCAAACTAATATATTAAGAGATTTAAAAGATGTAAACAAAATAACATTAGTATTTGTAGGAACTGGATTTTTAAGATATATGGTTAGAAATATGGTAGGTCTTTTAATAGAAATAGGAGAAGGTAAAAGAAAAAGTGAAGAGATAATAACCATATTAAAAGAAGAAAATAGAAAGTCAGGAGGTAAAACTGCAAATCCAGAAGGATTGTATTTAAAAAATGTATTTTATTAAAATAATATACCTAGCTAATTTTAGCTTAATGTGGTATAATTGACATATGAAAGAAAGGAAGAATATAATGGAATTAAAAGATAGTAAAACATATCAAAATTTATTAACTGCTTTTGCAGGAGAAAGCCAAGCAAGAAACAAATATACATATTTTGCAAGTCAAGCAAGAAAAGATGGATATGAACAAATCGCAGCCATCTTTGAAGAAACCGCTAATAACGAAAAAGAACATGCAAAATTATGGTTCAAATTATTACAAGGAGGTTCTATTAAAGATACATTATCTAATTTATATCAAGCAGCAGATGGAGAAAATTATGAATGGACAAATATGTATGATAAAATGGCAAAAGAAGCTCGTGAAGAAGGATTTGACCATATAGCATATTTATTTGAAGGCGTAGCTAAAATAGAAAAATCTCATGAAGAAAGATATAAAAAACTAATTAAAAATATTGAAGAAGGACTAGTGTTTTCAAATGAAGAAGATACTATGTGGATATGTCGTAACTGTGGTCATATAGTATTTGGAAAATCAGCTCCTAAAATATGTCCAGTATGTGAACATAAAGAAAGCTTTTTTGAAAGAAAAGCAAATAATTACTAAGTTATCCTAAAAAGGATAATTTTTTCTATATAAAAAATATAATTTATTATATATTTGGAGGTCTAATATGATAGAATTACTTTCTCCAGCAGGTAATACATTAATGTTATACCAAGCAATTCATAATGGAGCAGACGCAGTATATTTAGGAGGTAAAAATTTTGGTGCAAGAGCTTATTCTGATAACTTTGATAAAACAGAAATAAAACATGCTATAGAATATGCTCATCTTTATGGTGTAAAAGTATACGTAACTGTAAATACAATTATATATGAACATGAAGTATATGAATTTATAGAATATGTAAAATATTTATATAAAATAGGTGTAGATGCTGTTATAATGCAAGATATTGGTATGATACAATTAGTACATCAAGTAATGCCAAATTTAGAAATACATGCCTCTACTCAGTGCCATAATCATAACAAAGAAGGAATAGAATTTCTACAAAGCATAGGTGTTAAAAGAATAGTTTTAGATAGAGAAATGTCCCTAGAAGAAATAAATAAAATACCAAATAATATAGAAAAAGAAATATTTATTCATGGAGCATTATGTATATGTTATTCAGGCTGTTGCCTTATGAGTAGCTTAAATGGAGATAGAAGTGGTAATCGAGGTAGCTGTGTAGGTTCTTGCCGCTTACCTTATAAAATAGCTAAAAATAACGCTATAATTCCTACTAAAGGAGAATACCTACTAAGTACCAAAGAATTAAATACCACTAGTAACATAGAAGAAATATTAAAAACAAACATTACATCTTTAAAAATCGAAGGACGCATGAAAAGCCCTTATTATGTTGGATATGTAACTAAAATATATAGAAAACTAATTGATAATTATTACAATAATCAACCTATTACAATAGATAAAAACATAACTAAAAATTTAAAAAAACTATTTAATCGTAAATTTACTAAAGGATACTTATTTAATGATAACATAATTAATACAGAAAGCCCTAACCATCAAGGAATACATCTAGGTAATGTTATTAAAGTAACATCATCTAAAATTTACATAAAATTAGATGATGAAGTATCTATGGAAGATGGTATTAGATTTAAAAAGAATAATTTAGGTATGATACTAAATAAAATATATAATGACAAAGGTCTTTTAGTAAATCACCTAAATAAAAATGAAATACTTATAATAGATAACAAAATATCATTAAAAGACAAAGATATTGTTTTAAAAACTATAGATAGTAAGTTAAACAAAACTCTTGCTAGTTATGATAAAAAGAAAATCAAAGTATCATGGACTATCTATGCACATATTAACAAACCATTAAAATTATCTCTAACAGATTATAAAAACACTGTATCTATTACCTCAGAGAATATAGTAAATATAGCAAATAATATAATTACAGATACAAATACTATAAAAACAAAATTATCTAAATTAAATGATACTGCATACATAGTAGATAACATTAACTACGATATAGATTCAAACATCTTTATACCAATTAGTATTCTAAATAACTTAAGAAGAACATTAGTAGAAAAATTAAATAATAAAAGAATAAATCCAAATAGAAATATAATCATAAATACTCCAAAAGAAATATTAAAAGAAAATAATAATAATAATAATATTACATTAAACTTTCTAGCAAGAAATAATAATCAAATACTTAAACTTCTAACTAATAATATAAACAATATATATGTAGAAGACTATAACCTATACAAAAAATATAAATATACTAATAAAGTATACTATATCTTACCTAGAGTAATTAATAATTATGAAGAATATAATGGAGAATTTTTAATAGCAAATGAGCTAGGCTCTATAAATAAATATTCTAATAATAATAAAGTAATAAGCTCATATCAGCTAAATATAACTAATAATTATAGTATTAATCTACTAAAAGAAAAGAATGTATCAAAAATTACTCTATCACCAGAAGTAAAATTAGATGATATTAAATATTTAAATACAAATAATTTAGAAATATTAATATATGGAAAAATAGAATCAATGATAATGAAGTATTGCCCAGTAAAAGAAACATATGGAAAATGTATTAATTGCCAAAATAATAATGATAAATATTATTTAATTGATCATATTAACAATAAATATAGAATTTTAAATAACTCATGTATAACTAGAATAATGCACCATAAAAATACTGATATAATAGATAAAATTAAATATTTAAAAAATTTAGGTATATATAATTATCGAATAGACTTATTAGATGAAACAGATGAAGAAATAGAATTAATAATTAAAAAAATATTAAATAACATATAGAGGAGGCAAACTATGAATATAATAATAAAAATAATGTTTATCGTTATCCCTATTTTCATAGGATTAACCATGATTGTAACAATAACTATGATAATAAGCCCTAAATTTAAAGGCTACCTAATGAGTAGACAAATAAAATCTATAAAACACATGACAGACTATAGCAAAAAAGATATAGAAGATATAGAATATAATATATATACTACCAGTATAGATGCAGAAAATAAAATAGTGAATGATAAATATAGTGAAATGGAAAATATTTATACAAAAAAAGCAAATGCTAAGAAAGAAGCATTATCAGCAACATCTAAAACTATAAAAGAAGAATTATTATCTACATATTGTAAATACTGTAAAGAAAAAATACCAATAGATTCAAATTACTGTAACAAATGTGGTAAAAAACAAAAAAATTAATTAAAATTTAACATATTTATTGACAAACAAGCTATAATCTAGTAAAATCATAATCGGTACATTTATATTACCTTTATTTTGTGGTGGGAACACAACTTAAAAGTAATAAGAATATTAAAATAAGGAGAGTAAAAAAATGACAACATTTATGCAAAGTAAAGAAACTGTTGAAAGAAAATGGTATGTTATAGATGCAGCAGATAAACCACTAGGTAGAGTAGCTGTTAAAGCAGCTCATATCTTAAGAGGAAAGCATAAACCAACATACACACCACATGTAGACTGTGGAGATAATGTAATTATTATTAATGCTAGCAAAGTAAAATTAACAGGCAATAAAGCTGAAGGGAAAATTTATTATGACCACTCAAGATATGTAGGTGGAATGAGAGAAAGAACTGCGGGCGAAATGAAAGAAAAATATCCAACTGAAATGATTGAAAGAGCTGTAAAAGGAATGCTTCCTAATGGAAGACTAGGTAGAGCTATGTATAAGAAATTATTTGTATATGCAAACGAAGAACATCCACATATGGCTCAAAAACCAGAAACAATAGAAGTAGGGAGGAAATAAACATGGCAAACAAGAAATATTATGGAACTGGTAGAAGAAAAAGTGCTATAGCAAGAGTAACATTAACACCAGGTAAAGGTAAAATAACAGTAAATGGTAGAGATGTTAATGAATATATGCCTTATGATGTACTAGTAATGGATTTAAAACAACCATTAGTATTAACAAACAATGAAAATACATACGATGTAGAAGCAAACGTTTCTGGTGGTGGTTTCACTGGTCAAGCAGGTGCAATCAGACTTGGTATAACAAGAGCATTATTAGAAATGGATAAAGTAAATGAACAAAGCGAAGATTCATACCGTAAAATATTAAAACAAGCAGGCTTTATTACAAGAGACCCTAGAATGAAAGAAAGAAAAAAATATGGTCTAAAAGCGGCTCGTCGTGCACCACAATTCTCAAAAAGATAGTAAAAGTAATATGTATAAACCCTATAAACTTAAGTGTTTATGGGGCTTTTCTTATATTAAGATAATAATTTAATTAACTAAATTTTATTAAAATAACTTGTAAAAATCATATACATATGATATCATTAGTATGTAAGGTAAAGAGATTAATACCAAATAATTCGCAAATCAACAAAATATATGGAAGTGATAAACTATGAATAATGTAAACTATAGGTTATATAAAACCCTTATTTTACTAGGGGGGGGGGTATTAAATACCCTTGTAAATAAGGTAGTTATAAGTATTTATAATATAAAAAATTATATAAATCTATTCTATAAGTATAGGTGTTTTTGCTTATACTAATTTTAGAATAGATTTTTTATATGGTTAAAAAGGAGGAACTAAATTATGAATAATAAAAAAATATATTTAATAATAGGAGACTCTTATAATAAAAACTAGATAGTCAAGTTATACAAAATTTGATAAGAT
>CAZTUM010000013.1:0-16769 GCA_964616645.1 uncultured Muribaculaceae bacterium
ATCTCTGTTTCCCTTTGTTTTATCTATATTTAATCAACAAAGGAATTAATTCATTTAAAAAATATTCTAAATATAAATATTATTCATGAATTTTCTTAATACTAAGTGTTACATTAGATATACTCACATTTGATGTATCTTCATTCCCTAAAATATTAGTTAAGACTTGTAATGTAGTATCTTTTTCAAATCTAAATATAATAGTTTTAGAAAAATACATTTGTTTATCAGTATTAATCGGTAAAGTAAACATCAAATCCTTCACTGCAGAAGAAGTATCATCTTGTACATATATCTCTCCTCCATGAGTATCATCAGCATTACTTATAAGTCCTGATAGAGAAATTTCATATATACCTACTGGAATACTTATTTCATTATCATTATTTATTTTTATATATGTATTAGGATTTGGAATTGGCCATGATGTATCTAATGATAATATGGTTGAAGTATTAGTATCGTTAAATCCAGTAAAAAATATTGCATCCAATCCTAATGTATCTTTTCTTTGTTCAACACTTCTACCTACGTTAGATGGACATGCCAATCCAAGACATAACAATTTTTTTCTTAATTCATTGTTTTCTTTTATTTCTAAATATTTATTATTATCCATAAATTACCTCCTACAGTAATATATGTATTATATTAATACTAGAAAACGATGTTTGTCTAAATACAATAGAAAAATACCTAGAATGATTATTCTGGTATTTATAGACTATCACCTACTAACATATTCCTTAGATTTCTAAAATATGCTATAAATATATTCACCTTTTTTACATCATTAGATACTGTTACATCTATTTCTTCTAACAATTTATCATTCTCCATTACTGTTAATTTACCTACTATATCTCCTTTTTTTACTGGAGCTTTTATTTGATAAGTTTCTATATTATATACTACATTTCGTTTTTCTTCTTGTTTATTATTTAAAATATTTACATCCTTTATAGGGACAATATCTACATCTTCTTCTTCGCCTAATTCAATTTTTATAGTTCCTATTTTCTTATCTTTACTTAACATTTTCTCAATACTATATGTATTAAAAGCATAATTAAGCATATCAGTAGTCTCTTTACTTCTTGTAGTAGACTCTGGTTCCCCCATTACAACAGTAATAATTCTCATGTTATTTTTATACGCTGTAGAAGTAAGACAATAACCAGCTTCTTTTGTATATCCTGTCTTTAAGCCATCTACACCTTGATAAAATCTAACTAGTTTATTTGTATTAACTAACCAAAATTCTCTTTTTGTACCTTTTCTCAAATAATCTTCATATATTCCAGTATACTCTAACACTTTAGGATGTTTTACTAATTCTAAAGCTATCTTACTCATGTCTTCTGCAGATGAATAATGATTTGCCTCTTCAAGACCATGCGGATTTTTAAAGTTAGTATTTGTAAGTCCTAATTCTTTTGCTCTATCATTCATCATTTTAACAAATACTTCTTCAGTACCTCCAATATACTCTCCTAGCGCTACAATTGCATCATTACCAGAAGCAACCGCGACACCCTTAAACAAATCATTTACGGTCATTTGTTCCCCAGTTTCCAATAATATTTGACTTCCTCCCATACTAGATGCATTTGAGGAAACAGTAACTACATCATCCCATTTAATATTTCCCTTTTCAATATTTTCTACTACTAACAACATACCCATCATTTTTGTCATTGATGCAGGTGATAATTTTTCCTTAGAATTTTTTTCATATAAAACTGTACCAGTAGATGCCTCAACTACTATCGCGGACTTAGCATTCGGAGCTAAATCAATATTTTCTGCATGTACTAACATAGGAAGTAACATACATATAACAAAAATTATAATTTTTTTCATATTCACCTCTTCAATAAAAATTATGTATATAAATTTTAAAAAGACCTTAAATACAACAAAAAATTATAAATACAATATAATTATACCCATATTTTCTGAATCAAAAATATTAAATCAATTTATTATAAGTGTTATACTTCAATTATTTTTTACGCCTTCCTACATTTTGATTATATTGCTCATATTCTTTAACATAACTTATCTGTTGCTTCATTATCGCATTATTTTCTTCAATAGATGAATTATTACTTTTTTCATTTACATATCTCTTATCCATACTTTCAAATGACATATTTTTAATTTTGTCTTTATTAATTAACACATATTCTGTTTTTCCAAGCATTTTACCCCTTATTAAATCATAACCTTGTTGTTGCAACTCTATTATTTGTTCCTTAGTTATTCTTGTTATACTAAACGAAGGCATTTGAAAAATATTTACATTACCATCTAATATAAGTTTTAAAACACCTTTTGTTGTTGTATTATTTCTTTGATTTTCTTGTTCTGCATAATTAAATGCACTTTCTCTATCATCTTTGCCATACATATAAAATCCTACATAAGAATTATTTTGATTTTGTTGTTTTTGTGATTTTCGTAAAACATCTAACTCATCTAATGTAAATGATGGCTCTGCACCACCGTGATAAAATATTAAATCCTTGCGCTTTACTTTTTCATAAATTACTTGATGACTATTTGAAAGGTTATTAATTCTAGCTAACTTACTTCTATCTATTCTACTTTCCATAAATTTTAAATCAACTTTATCTTTTTCGTTTTTTGTATAACTTTTTAACTTATAAATATACTCTGGTGGGGTAATATACATCTTTTGTCCTCTAAAATCTATTTGTTCCATGCCAAATAATTCTTTTGCTAATTCCATACTAAGTATATCATTTCTGCAACAAATATCTCCTTCTTCATCATGATAATATCCTTTATTTATAACTGTCCCATCCAAGTTTCTATTAAAACAGAATACACCAATATGGAAATTAGAATTATCAAGAGTAGCAATAACTTCATGTTCTCCTGATGGTATTCCATTTTTTAATACTCTTGATGTTGTTTGTCTATTATCATTAAAAGATAAACCCATTTCTTCACATACTTCTCTAAACTTGTCAATGTCTTTTTCATTTAAACTAATATCAATATCATCATGAGTTCTATCAGATTCTATACCATATTTTAAATAAGCACATAAAGAACCTGCAAGTTGATAATCAATGTTTTTTTCATTTAACTTTTTTATCAATATTTCTAATTTATCATATATCTCTTCATGATTTTTTTTAACAAGTTCTGGATTAAACCTATTTTCTTTCATAGCTAAATAATTTTCAACTACTTGTTTTACCATTAAATTAATTTTATTTTTAATATCTTCATAATCTTCTTGTGAATCTTTAAACATATCTATTGCTTTTTTTAATTTTTCTTCATCAATAATACCATTATATAGTGTATTTAATTGTTGTGCCATATTATTAATATAATTAATTATTTTTGCTTTTTTTATATTTGACATAAAAACATCTCCCTACATTATAATTATAACATGTATAAAAATAAAACCTAATAATTAGATTTTATTTTAGTAATATATTCATAAATTAATTCTTATATCTTCTAAATATTTTTTCAAATTAGTAATATCTACTCCTCCACCTTGAGCAAAGTATTTATTACCTCCCCCATTTCCATTACACTTACTAGTCAAATCTTTAATAATAACACCACAGTCAATATTATCCTTATCTATATTAGTTTTAATTATGAAGTTTACATTATTATTTTTTACATTGGCAACTAATACAAAAATATCTATATTATTATTTACTAAAGTATCCACTACTTGTTTCAATACATTAATATCATATCCTTCAGTAACTACAATAATATTCTTAACATTATTAGTCACTACTAATGAATTAGTAAATAAATCTAAATTATTTAATGCAAGGTGACTCTTCTTTTGTTCAAAATCTTTTTCTAATTGTTTTACTATTTTAGATAAATTTTCATATTCATATTTAATCAAAACAATATCTTTATATGATTTTGCTAAAGTATTACTTAAATTAAAATTAAACTCTAACTTAATATCCATATTTTGAGCATCAGTAATAATTCTTTTTGCTTTACTAAGTAATTTCTTAATTTTATCATTATAAGGTTTAATATAATCAAGTATAACACTATCTATATTACTATCAGTCGTGGCTTCAATACGATAAGTATCAGCTCCTTTATTAGTAACACTAAGAATACAAAATCTAGCTATATCTTTAGTATTTGAAACATGAGTACCACCACATAATTCTATAGAATCAAGTATTTTAACTACCCTAACTTTATCTTTATATTTATCTTCAAATAAAGCCATAGCACCTAACTTTTTAGCACTATCTATATCCATAATATCAGTAATAACATCTACATTGGTATTAATTTTTTCATTAACTAAATCTTCTACTTTACTTATCATCTCATCACTTAATCTACCATGATAAGTAAAATCAAATCTTAAATATTTTGAATCTACATAACTACCTGCTTGATGAACACTATCTCCTAATAACTGTTGTAATGATTTTTGTAAAAGATGAACCGCGGAATGGTTTTTACAAATATCCTCTCTTGTATTTTGTAGTACATGAGTTAAAACATTGTCATTTTTACGTATAATACCATCTAATACCTCTATCTTAAGTAAATGTTGCCCATTAGGAGCTTTAATTACATCAAGTACCTTAATTTTAGCATTATCACTCTTAACATAACCAGTATCACTTACTTGTCCTCCACCTTCAGCATAAAAAGGATTCTCTTTTAGTACTAAATAACCATAATCATTTGTTTCATCTACAAACTTATCATCTTTATAAATATCAATTACACTAGTCTTTAAACTTAATTTATCATATCCAACAAACAAAGAAGGAGTAGTATAATTCATAAGTACCTCATTTTGTAAGTTCATACCAGTTTCATTCTTTCTCTTTTCTCTTCCCATCTCTTTTTGTGCTTGCATATACTTATTAAAGCCATCTAAATCAACAGTAAAGCCTCTTTCTTCTGCATATTCACTAGTAAGTTCAACTGGGAATCCATACGTATCATATAATTTAAATGCATCCATGCCACTTATTACTTTAGTATCACTATTATTAAATAAAGTATTAAGCTTTTTTTCACCAGAAAGTAATGTCTTTTGAAATAATTCTTCTTCTTTAGTAACTAATTCTTTAACTAAATTCTTAGTAGAATATAAATATGGATAAAATTGTCCCATAACATCTACGACAGTATCAACTAACATAGCCATAACAGGATATGATATATTTAAATTCCTAGCATGTCTGGTAGCTCTTCTTAATAATCTTCTAAGAACATATCCTCTACCATAATTATCAAAATTTGCTCCATCACTAATTGCAAATGTTAAAGTTTTAATATGGTCCGCGATAACTTTATGTTCTATATTATCTCTATATGGAACATTAGATATCTCTTCTATTTTCTTTATAATCGGAGCAAATAAATCAGTATCATAATTACTATCTTTACCTTGTAAAATACAACAAATTCTCTCTAATCCCATACCAGTATCTATGTTTTTACTTGGTAATTCTAAATAATCTTCTCTATCTACTCCATCTTTAGCATTATACTGGCTAAAAACATTATTCCATATTTCTATATATCTATCATTATCTATCTCTTCTTTAAGAAGAGTAATACCTAACTTATCTTTATCATACTTCTCTCCCATATCATAAAATATCTCTGAATCTGGTCCACTTGGCCCTTCTCCAATACACCAATAATTATTATCAAGTCTAATAATATGACTATCAGAAACACCTAAACTTCTCCATATATCATATGCCTCATTATCATGAGTATATATAGTCATATATAGTTTATCTTTAGGAATATTAAAATATTTATCACTAGTAAGTAATTCATATGACCAAGTTAAAGCTTCTTTTTTAAAATAATCTCCTACAGAAAAATTACCTAACATTTCAAAAAAGGTATGATGATGTGAAGTTTTACCTACACTATCAATATCACCTGTTCTAAGACATTTTTGGCAACTAACAAGTCTCTTGCTAGGAGGAGTAACGCTACCATCTAAATACTTTTTAAGTGGAGTAACACCCGCGTTTACCCATAATAGAGAATTATCATTATATGGAATAAGTGAAGCACTATCTATAATTTTATGCTCTTTATCTTTAAAAAAGTTTAAATACATATTTCTAATTTCATTACTAGACATATACTTCATATTTATCTCTCCTCTACATATATATCATACACTTGTGATTTTAAATTATCAAGTGTAGTATTTTCTATATTATAATCATAATCATCATAATCATCTAAATCAATTTCAGTCATATCCATTTTTTGACTAGCAGTAAGTCCGTTGTCAAAATTAGGTCTATTTACATGGATACTAACCGCGGAAGGATATTTATCTTTAATACCATTAATTTCTATCTTTAATCTAACATCAGTAATTATAATTGCATCAAAAAAGTTAGAATATATTAAAATATCATCATTTAATCTATCTATTAACATATTACTTTTACCTAAATCTACTCTAATTAAAGAACCAAGTCTTTGTAATAACTCTCTAGGTTTTGTATTATCATCAAAAGAACTATTACTAATCTTCATAGCATAATCTTTTAAATAACTAGCATATGAACAAGTAATAACCTTATATCCATCAGACTCATAAAACTCTTTTAAATAATTACCTATAGTATCTTTACCATGTCTAGCTTTACCTGAAATAAAATAAATCTTAGTATTATTCATATAATCATCTCTTCCTAAATATTATTATTTTTCCAATAATTTATTTTTATAAAGTTTATTATCCCTACATAACTCTTCTACATAAATATACTCTTCATCATTAAAATAATCTATATTTTTAAATAACATAAGAATATTATAATAAGGATTAATATTAGTATTACTTCTAAGTCTTTTTTCATAATCTTTATATACTTCTTTGTAAATATTCTTAAGTAAAATAACACCCATTTCATTACCATTAGAAACAAAATCATATAACGACTTATATAAACCAATACTTCTAATTAAATTCATATATTTATTAATTTCATTTTGATATGCTGTATGTTTTTTCATATATACATATGAAGATGTCATAATTAAAGTAGGGCTTCCTATACAAAGTGCATATGAAGATGAAGGAAATAATTTATCTAAAACAACAGTACCCGCGAGAGTGGTAAGTATAACTCCACCAGTTAAAGCTTTATCTCTATTATTAATAACATTAATTCTATTTCTTACATTTTCGTAAGAAGACCCAAGTTTTTTTTCTTTCCTTATAATTATTCTATTAATATCCCTTATAATTAAATCTTTTTTTAAAATAAACTCCTCTTTAGTATATCCTTCTTTTAACATATAGTCATTATCGTCCATATAAACCTCCTAATCATTAAAACTAACTATATCATACTTCTCATTAATAAATGTACATATAATTTTAATTACGGACATAAGTGGTGTAGATATAATCATACCAATAGTTCCAAAAAAATAACCAAAAATTAATAAACCAACTAGTATAGTAACGGGATGTAATTCCATAGTTTTACTCATTACTAATGGTTGAATAAAATTACCCTCAATAAACTGAATCCCAATATTTACAATCAAAACAATAGTACCTACTAAGGGGCTTGTTGCATATCCCACAATTACCGATGGGGCTGCACCTATATATGGCCCTATGTAAGGAATAATATTTGTAAAAGCACAAATAAGGGCAAATAGAAGAGGTGCTTTAAGGCCTGCAAACCAAAAACCTAAAGCACATACTACAAATATAATAGTACATACAAAAAATGTTCCTTGAATAAAACTTTTTAATGACACATTAATATCATGTATAAGCCCACTGTAAGCATTTTTTATTTTCTTAGGTATAATACTAGTCATCTTAAGACAAGCATTATCATAATCAAAAAGTAAATAAAATCCTATTAAAAATCCTAATATAATACTCCATAATGTAGAAAATGTTCCTTTAATTAAATTAAGACCAATCTCTGGTAATTTAGAAGTATATTCAATAACATAATTCTCTACTTTAGTATACATCTCTAACTTAGTAGCATTAATATCAAAAGTGGGATTTTCAAACTTAGCAAATATTGAATCTGCAAAATTAATTATCTTATTCAACATATTAGGTACATTTTTTACAAACTCATTAATTTCATTACTAAGAATAGGTACCAAAGAACCAAGAAGTAAATAAACAACAAATATAAATACTATATAAGTAATTATTGTACCTAATACTCTATTTATATGTTTCTTTTGCATAAAACTAACAATAGGATTTAAAAGCCATGCAATAACTACTCCAATAAAGAAAGGTGACAAAACGGTTAACATAGTGCTAACGAAGTTAAAAAAACCCCAATCTTTTAGCATCTTAGTACCCATATATAAAATCAAAATAACTCCAAGAACTAATACTATCTTTAAAATAATATTTACAATATTTAAGCTGTCATTAATTTTAGCATAATCAATTTTATTCTTATCTACTTTCTTACTTTTAAAAAAATTAAACATATAAGACCTCCTATAACTAATTATATTCTAACATTAAATTATTAATAAAACAATCATTTTTAACTATACGTACTCTTTTTTTAGTTTAACATCTAAACATACCAAGTATCATCTATATTACAATTATCACTAATAGGTGTTGGAGATGGTTTATCCATAACAATAGATGTAGGCATTTTTAAGGAAGTTCCAAATCCATAACATATACCAGGTGGTAATACCTTTAATTTATTTATAATATCAGATGAAGTATTTGATAATATACCTTCTATAAAAGATAAATCCTTAGGATGAAACATCTTAAACACTAAAAAATTAGAACACTGAGAAATTACAGTTTCACTTACCTCAGATGGTCTTTGACTAATTACTCCAAGTAAAATGCCATACTTTCTCCCCTCTTTAGCTATTCTTTCAAATATATTATAACCAATAATATCTTTATCTTTATCATTTTGAATATAACGATGTGCTTCTTCTAAAACAATATGAATAGGGAAACTTGCCCTATTATCTAATCCAGTTACAAAATCAAAAAGCAATCTTGCATATATCTTAACTATATTCTTAGCAAATCTATCATTAATATAACTTATATTAAAATTAACTACTTGAGCTTTTGTAGAATTATTAGTAGTAAGAAGAGATTTAATATATCTTTCTTTAGTAATATATCCATCATAATTAAAATATAAAGAATAATCACTATTAATCAAATTATTAAGTCTAATTCTAAGTATATTGGCATAATCATATACCTTCTCACTATTAAATATCCCCTCATTCATTAAAGCAAAATCTAAAGCATATGCAAAATCAGTTAAAGAATAAGGAATCTTACCATTAGGTAATTCTAATATATAATCATTACTAATCAAACTATTTAAATATTTAACTACCTCTTCAATATTAGCAAACTTAGCATTATTTTCCAAATATAAACATTGTTTTAATGTTCTATTCCAACCTGGTTCATTTAAAGGAGTATCTAAATTTAATACACTAGTATTATACTTAGTAAGTATAGTTATTAATTTATTCCTTATAAACGAAGTATTTTCACCACTTTCAATAACACTTAATAAACATTTAGCTATTATACTGCTTTTTTGTTTCAATACCAAATTATCATCACGAGAAAAACAATTAACTAACTTTAACGCCTGTTCTATTATATTTATTTGTCTATCATCTATAACCTCTAAAAGAAGAGCAATATCATCTACAGATAATAAATAGAAAGGTATCTTAATAATATCATATTTATTACTCTTAGTATTTGAAGTATAAACTTTATAATTAATATTCTCATTATCTCTACCAATCATATTAAAAGCTTGTTCATATTCACCATATGCATCAAATAAAAATATGTTAGTTTTAAAAGGTAATCTCTTAGCATCATAAAAAATACTTTGTATCAAATGTGCTAGGGAATAACTTTTCCCACTTCCAGTATTCCCTAATATAGCAAAATGACTACTAAAAAATATATTAGTATCTATATAAATATTATAATTTAAATAAGTATTAGAATGACCCAATTTAATTAAATTATTATCAAGATTAACTCTATATACTATATCTAATTCATTCTTCTTAATCATTCTAGGCTTTGTATTAAAAGAAGGTTTATTATTAATTCCATAAGTAAAATTATCATTAACAATATCACCAAGTAAAATAATCTTCATAGTCATATTTTCTATTTCTTTAATTTCACCAATAATCTTAACATTTCCATCAAAAACAACTAATTTATTTATTAAATTACCCACATTATAAATATCAATATCTAACTTAACTAAAACATAAAAATCATTAATAGCAATAATCTTACCTAACATATTAACCACCTATTATAATTCTATTATATTAATTTATAAAAGTAAAGAAAAATAGGTAAATTAAATAATATGACACATTTTAAGTATCATAAATAATTCAAAAATACCTACTATTAAAAACAAAATTAACATCTTATTACTAGGTTTCTTAATAGTTATCTTAACTATAAATAGAAAAGACATAACTAACATAACACTTAAATATAAATATATATAATTATAACCTAACAAATTTCTAAATATATAAGTAAAAGGAAATACTAAAGAAGCGCTTGTAACAGGAAGTCCAATAAAAACCTTTTCCTTAGGAATAATTTGAAATTGTCTTACATTCTCTAACATATTAAAATAAGCAAGTCTAATTAATGCCCCGAGTAAATATGGAATAAATACTAACAGATAAATACCCTTATTCAAACCAATTGAGTATCCAATAGCAATAGGTAATACTCCAAAACATACTAAATCACATAAAGAATCCAATTGAATGCCATAATCTTTCTCATTCTTAGTACGATTCTTTTTACTTCTTGCTACCTTACCATCAAACATATCACATAATCCCGATACTAAAAGACAAACAATACTAAGTAATGGCTCCCCATTCATTGCATTAAATATCCCTATAACACCCGATATTAAACTTAAATAAGTTAAAACCGTTGTATAATCATAAAAACCAATCATATTACTACTCCTCTTATATAAGTAATTATACCACATATTTATATCAATTACTAGTATAAGTTTAAAAATAAAGAATATTCGTATAAAAAAAGAAACTAATAATAATTTCTTTTACATAAATTTATTCATTTGTTTCATCATTTGATTAACTTGTTTTTGAGATGGAGTTCTCCCCATTCCACTCATCATAGTTCTAATCATCTGTTCATTAATTGGAGGATTTTTAGTTAAATACTTCTTAGTATATTTACGTGCTATTAAAAATCCTATTATAACACCTACTATTAAACCAATTAATACATATAATATATCCCAAATCATTATAATACCTCCTACTTATATTCTACTAAAAATTTTTCTTTTTTACAATCTTTTTGTACTAATTTATCTAACCAAAAATAATCTTTATTATTAAAATCACACACAAATATACTATCCCCATAATTCGCTATCATATCTAAAAAATATGGATAATTAATATTACTTTTAATTTTAATATTAGAATTATTAATAGTTAACTTAGTATATTCATTATTATTACAAATAATATGTCCATTATTTTTATAATGATATCCATCTACATCACTACATATATACTTAATATA
Organism: uncultured Muribaculaceae bacterium; assembly: GCA_964616645.1. Lineage (GTDB taxonomy): Bacteria > Bacillota_I > Bacilli_A > RF39 > UBA660 > JAEDMO01. The sequence goes on from CAZTUM010000013.1 coordinate 11,660, forward strand.
TTCATTTAATTTATTTTTATTAAAAGTACATGCTACTTGTTCAAATATTCTATAACTAAGCACAATATCTTTTTCTTTAACATAATATACTTCTTCTAAAACCTTATATACCTTATATGGTTTTTCTTTATATACATATGTAAAATATTTATTAATATTAAAGATATAAAATGTTCTCATTAAACATCACCAATAACATCTTACATCACTTAATTACAAAAATATGTCGTATTATATTATCCTTTTAAAATTTCTATAATTTTATCACTAATACTCTTAGCATCTAATTTATAACTATTAACTACATCAGAAGGAAGACCACTTCTACCAAATTCTCTAGGTATAAAAATAAATCTATCATAAGTAAATCTATTATACATAACTTCATTACTATATTCTATTACAAATATTCTAACTCTCTTAGGTAATAATTTATTTATATACTCTTCATTTTCATTACAAAATCTATTTAAATTAGGAACACTAATTATTCTAATATCAAGACCATATTTTTTCAAAATTTCTTTTACAGAAAATGCAGTGTCCACTTCACTTCCAGAAGCAAGAATAATAATATCTAATCTTTCTTTATATTCACTTACAATATAAGCTCCATGTTTAACTCTATCTATACTAGTAGTTTTTAAATTATTAGTCTTTCCTCTTGGTAATACTAAAGCGCAAGGCTTTGCCTCATTTAAAATTAAATTCCATGAACCAATTAACTCAGTAACATCACATGGTCTATATACACTATAATTAGGGATATTTCTTAACATAGATAACTGCTCTATAGGTTGATGGGTAGAACCATCTTGACCTATTCTAATAGAATCATGAGTAAAAATATTAACACAAGGTAAATTCATCATAGCACTAAGTCTAATAGAAGGTTTCATATAATCAGAAAAAACAAGAAACGTACCACTAAAACTTCTTAAATTAGATAAAGCAAGTCCATTAGTACATGCCCCCATTAAATGTTCTCTAACACCATAATATATATTTCTACCAAAGTAATTATCCTTACTAAAAGTACCTTTCTTCCTAAGCATTATCTTAGTTGAAGACATAACATCTGCATTACCACCTATAAAACTTGGAACATAATCAGAAATCTTACTCATAATAATTTCATTTAATTCTCTCATATCTATATCAATATCTATCTTATTAAAATCAATTACCTTCTCTAACTTAATAACAATATCCTTATTTAAAACAATACTTTCTAATACTTCTTTTTTAGAAGATGTATCCATATATTTATCATATATATTCTTCCATTTATCATACTCTTTAAATACTCTATTAGTAACATATTTATTATATTCTTTAAAAGAATTTTCATCATAACTAAAAGGTACTATATCATCAATACCTAAATTACTCTTAAGTTTTTTAATATCCATCTTACTAAGGGGAGTTCCATGTACTTTATAATTACCTTCCATAGGACTATATGCCCCAATAGTGGTCTTAAATTCTATAATAGTAGGTTTTTTATTTTTCTTAGCTTTAGAAATCGCAGAATCAATAACACTTATTTTATCTCCATTAACATTTGGAATAACATCCCAACCTAATACTTCAAAACGTTCTAATACACTCTCATTAAAGCAAAGTGATGTACTACCATCTAAAGAAACTCCGTTTGAATCATATAATATAATCAAATTATCAAGATTTAAAGTACCCGCTAAAGAAGCAGCTTCATAGCTTATTCCCTCCATTAAATCTCCATCACCACATAATACATATATATTATAATCAAATATTTCACTATCTTTAGTATTAAATACACTTTTTAAATACTTAGAAGCAATTGCCATACCTACTGATGTACCTATTCCTTGACCAAGTACTCCAGTAGTCATCTCAATACCATAATCAAGATTATATTCTGGATGCCCCTTACATATAGAAGAAATATTTCTAAAACTTTTTAAATCATCAATTGTATAATTATATCCATTTAGAAAAAGCGTAGCATATAGAAGTGAAGATGCATGTCCTGATGATAAAACTAATCTATCCCTATTACACCAAGTTGGAATATCTGGATTAAATTTCATATGCTTAGCGTATAAAGTATATATAACTGGAGCCATAGAAAGAGCTATTCCTGGGTGTCCACTGCCAGCGTTATCAATCATATCAATAGATAAAGACCTAAGATAATTAACTATCATTCTTTCATTAAATTTACTCATATATAGAATACCTCCATAATAAGATTATAACACTAAACAAAACATAATTCTACATTTAAATATATTTATTATCAAATTTAATTGCTTATCTTACTAACATAATCAATAATATACTTCTTAGTATCATCATAACTCATATCTAATGCAATACTAAACTCACTATATAAATACTTTTCTGCTAACTCAAAATAATAATTATCTTGTTCACTTAATTTTTTCTTATTATTAATTCTATTTAAATTTCTTAAATATGCTGTCTTTATAATCTTGATAAGTCCCTCGTAATTATCTTCACTAAGTAACTTCTTATATTCATATACAAGATTCTTACTATCACCATCTATTATATCTATATTAGGAATATTACTAATAATTTCCATAACCTTATCTTTAGATATAATACTTCTTAAATAACCACATCTATTATCTATAGGGACATAATTTTTTAAACTATCATCACCTAATACAGATAGAACATAATAAGAAGTATCATTAATCTTATTCATAGTAATATCCTTAACTATACATACATCCTTCCTATAAATAACATAGTCTCCTACTTTAAACATCTAATCACATCCTCATCTTAAAAAAAGTATCTATCTGGCTGGATTTACGCCTAAATAGCTACTCGTCATATTAAAATTATAACATATTTTTTCTCTTTTGCGTACAAAAAAAATCTATAAATTTACCTTAATTTATAGATTTTAAAACACTATCCATTTATTTGTTTCATAACTTCATCAGCGAAGTTTTCACTTCTTTTTTCTATACCTTCACCAACTTCATAACGAACAAATTCTACGATATTCATACCATTATTTTTAACATAATTAGATACTTTCATCTTATTTTCTTTAATAAAGTTTTGGTCTAATAAACATACTTCTTCATAATATTTATTTAATCTACCATTAACTACCATATCTAACTTAGATTCATTTAATCCTTCATTAACAGCTTGTTCCCTTAAAATAGTTCTTTCTTTATCAAGTACTTCACTAGGAACATCTTCTCTATTTAAATAAATAGGTTTCATCGCAGCTACATGCATAGCAACATCTTTTGCAACATCTTCTTTATTACCAGTTAATTTAACTAAAGTAACAATCTTTCCAGCCATATGAGAATATGTACTAAACACTTCATTTTCATTCTTACTTAAAACTTTAAATCTTCTTAAACTTAATTTTTCACCAATAGTAGCAGTCTTACTAACAATTAAATCACTTATACTACCCCCATCACATGTTAAATTAAGAACATCATCCAAAGTATTAACATCACTAGAAGATAAAATAGTATCTGAAATATCACTAACCATCTTCTTAAATTCTTCATTTTTAGCTACAAAATCAGTTTCAGAATTAACTTCTATTATAACAGCTTTTGAAGAAGAAACACATGCATAAGCAAGTCCTTCAGCTGCAATACGGCTAGATTTTTTTAAGGCTTTAGAAATTCCTTTTTCTCTAAGCCAAGTAATAGCTTCTTCCATATTACCATTAGTAGCTTCTAAAGCTTTCTTACAATCAAGCATTCCAGCATTAGTAATTTCTCTTAACTCTTTAACCATACTAGCACTAATCATAGTATACTCTCCATTCCTTATATTATTTTAATAAATCAATTAATTCTTCTTTTTTAAGTTTAGAATAACCCTTAATATCTTTCTTTTTAGCAAGTTCTCTAAGTTCAGATACTGTTAGAATACTCAAATCTAACTTAGCTTCTTTTTTAACTTCTTCACTAGCTATAACATCATCATTATTACTAGATTCTTTTAATACTTTTCTTTCTTCTTTAACTTTAGCACTTTTCTTATCATCATCAGTTACATAATCTACTAAAGTACCACCTTTGGCCTCAATAATAGCATTATTTAAAACACCAAGTATTACCTTAATACTTCTAACAGCATCATCATTACCAGGAATAACATAATCTACATTATCTGGGTCACAATTAGTATCTATAATACCAAATACAGGAATACCCAAAATATTTGCTTCTCTAATAGCATTATATTCCTTAGTAGAATCAACAATAATAACCGCTTGTGGTAACTTCTTCATATCTCTAATACCACAAAGATTTCTATTTAATTTTTCATACTCTTTCTTTAACTTAAGTACTTCTTTTTTAGGTAATAAATCAAAAGTACCATCTTGTTCCATCTTTTCAATTTCTTCTAGGCGATAAACTCTTTTTCTAATAGTCTTAAAGTTAGTAAGAGTGCCACCTAACCATCTTTCAGTAACATAATACATGCCACTTCTTTGAGCTTCTTCACGACAAACTTCACTAGCTTGTTTCTTAGTACCTACAAATAATACTTCTCCTCCATTAGTTACTATTTCATTTAACTTCTTATATGCTTCTTCAATTAAAGCAACTGTCTTTTGTAAATCTATGATGTATATGTCATCTCTTGTAGAATAAATATATTCTTTCATCTTAGGGTTCCATCTTTTTGTTTGATGACCAAAATGTACCCCAGCTTCCAATAAGTAGTTCATTGATACTACTGTCATAAACATTCCTCCTTTTGTTTTACCTCCGCTCACTTCTTCTTTAGATACCACCTTATCATGGCACTAGGCACCTAAATCCATGGCGTGTGTCTTTTGAAAAGCCAAAATAATAATAACATATTTATAAAATGTAGTCAATATAAAAATATGCTTAAAATAATTTAAATATGATATGTAGAATAAAATATTAAATTCTCATTTTTCTAATTATAGAGAATTTAGTTTTGTAAATATAGTTTTATGATTTATAATAAGTCTCGTTTCATTTGTCATGAGAGGAATGTTTATTATAATGAAACAAAAACATTTAACTTATTTCTTTCTTTGTTTTATATAACACATATTTTACATTATTTCATA
>CAZTUM010000014.1:0-16350 GCA_964616645.1 uncultured Muribaculaceae bacterium
TACTATTGGCGCGGCTCCTGTTCCAGTTCCTCCACCCATACCACAAGTTACAAACACCATATCGGCACCCTTAAGTGACTCTTCAATTTCTTTTTTGCTTTCTAAAGCTGCTTCTCTACCAATTTCTGGATTAGCACCCGCTCCTAACCCATCTGTAAGTTCTGCTCCAATTTGTAATTTTACTGGAGCTAGGGAATTATTTAAAACCTGTAAATCAGTATTGGCAACTATAAATTCAACCCCTTTAAGACCTGATTCAATCATTCTATTAACAGCGTTACAGCCACCGCCACCAATTCCTATTACTTTTATTTTAGCTAATTGATCCATTTCAAGTCCAAACATATTAATCCTCCTTACCATTACTTAAAAAATTGCCAAATATTTTAGTAATAATTTTATCATTTCTCTTTTTATTATTTTTAGGTGTAATAAGTAAACTCTCATCAACATCATCTATCATTGTATAATCTTTACCTCTTACTAACATTTTATCATTAAAATATTTTATCATACCTAAAGCAGTAGAAAATTTATTATCTCTAACACCTAAGGTATCTACAGAATATATTATAACATCTTTTCCAAAAATTTCAAAGCATAAATTCTTAAAATGTTTAATTTCTGTAAGTCCACCAGTTAAAACAATATAGTTTATACTCTGTTTAGTCAATAATAATATTTGTTCTTTAACTAAATTTAATATTTGACTAATCCTTGCCATAACTACCTCGGATACTTCTAATTGATTTAATTTAATTGGTTCATTAACAACATTATTCATCTCATATACATCATTTAAGCTTAAAAATCTTTTATGAGCAGAAGCAAACTTCTCTTTTAATACCCTAGCACTAAAAATATCTATATTAAATACTCTAGCTAAATCTCTTTCTATATTTTTACCACCAATTTGAATTATTTCACTATTCATAAGTTTACCTTTATTAAAAATAGATACTGTAGTAGTTTCATGTCCTAGATTTATTAATGCACCAACTTTCTTATCTAATAATTTATTTCTAACCTCATAATAATCTCCTAGACCACCAAAAGTAATATCGGATACTTCAAGACCTGAAGCTTCTACTACACTAACTACTGAATATATATTTTTCTTAGGAGTAACTATTACAATTGCTTTTAAATCTAGTTTAGAAGAAGATTTCCCTAAAGGATAAGACACTCTAACATCATCATCTAAGATAAAAGTAAGAGGAAGAACTGTTACTAATTCATAATCATTAGGAATTTTACAATATACACTTTTCTTTATTAATGCATTAATATCTTCTCCATTAATCTTTTCATTTTCTATATTAATAGAACTTTCAGTATATATATATTTAGCATTATAAGAAGGAACATTAACTATAACTCTCTTAATCTCAATACCTAAAGAATCATTTATCTCTTTTAATCCATCTTTTAATGTATTAATAACTAAATTAGCATCCACGATTAGACCTTTTCTTATACCTTTACTTTTAATAGTATGCGCTACTAATATATTATACTTATCATTAAATAACTCACTTACTACAAATTTAATAGTATCACTACCTATATCAATACTCGTATATATCTTCTTCATAGACATCTCTCCTACTAACTTAAATTAATTATACAATAAAATAATAAAAAATGCTATATATTTTTACATATATACTATAACTATTTATTTATACTTTAAGCTATATAATTTTTTTACTTCTTTTATTTGCAACTTACGGTATTCTCCAGGTCTTAATTCTTTTAAATCTAAAAAAGCATACTTCTCTCTTTTTAATTTAATTACATCAAATGAAATAGCATTAAACATCTTCTTAACTTGATGATTCTTACCTTCATGAATAACTATTTCTACTATAGATGTATTACTTTTCTTATCATATTTTCTTACTTTAGCAAAAGACGCTATAGCTTTATAATTATCAATAATAACTCCACGCTTTAACTTTATTATATCTTCTTTTTTAACTAAACCTTTTACTTTAGCTAAATATACTTTATCTATATTAGAAGATGGATGCATAAGCATATTAGCAAGAGTCCCATCATTAGTTAAAAGAATTAACCCTGTAGTATCATAATCTAACCTACCAATAGGATATATACGAGTATTTGTATCTATTAAATCCACTACTGTCTTTCTACCCATAGAATCAGTAACAGAAGTTATAACCCCTCTAGGTTTATATAACAAATAATATTCATATTTAATACTTTTATCTATATCTATATCATCTATACTAATTATATCACTACTACTTACTTTAGTACCTAACTCTGTTACAATCTTACCATTTACTTTAACCCTTTTATCTAATATTAACTTCTCAGCATTTCTTCTTGAAGCATACCCATAGTTAGATATTACTTTCCCAATTCTCTCCATAGTTACTCACCTCACGTATAATTATATATTATATTTCTAAAAAAAGAAAGAATATAGTCAAAGTATCATAAATATTTTTCTATACTCTATCTATTGTGTAGCAACCTTACAATAACTTACTCCATCTATTTGAATAAGTTCTCCTCCATCTAAACACATATAACTACTATCAGTAGTTTTATCTATACTACAAGTAGTCCCGTTTAAAGTACCAGGGCAAGATAATGTATATTGACAAGTAGTATCAGTAAGTGTATCACTAGATGATGAACAATAATAATTAGCAGTAGCGGATTTTGTACAAGTACAATCACTACTACTTAACCTAGTCCAACCACTAGGACAAGAGTAACATTCTTGGTCCGCCCATGTTGTACTAGTCTCGGTAGTGTAACAATCACAGTAATATTTCCCTGAAGAAGTAGATTGACTTCCCCCATCATATCCTGCATCAGTACATCTATGCCCACTGCAACTTATTGATGAACTATAAGGGCCTAATGCTTGATATGTCCATACCGTATCTGTAGTTGTACACTTACTACCACTTAATGTACCACTAGAACAACTATAGTAAGAGCCAGAACTTTGAACACAACTACTTCCTGATATCGTTCCAGCATCACAACTATATGATGCAAGAGAAGCTTCCTTTTGGCAAGTACTTCCTGATAGAGTATACCCATCTTCACAAGTTAAAGTAGCCTCGCATACATCTCCATTCATAGTATATCCTAAAGGACAAGTATTACTTTCAACTAAAGTAGCCTCTTTTATACATGATGATACTACTTCACTATATACATATCCTGTATTACAAGTAGCTAGTGAAACACCATAACCAGAAGAAACAATTACTGCATGAAAATGTGCACCTATTACTGAGTTTGGTGTACTACTATCTAACCAAGCTCTCAAATTATATGTTTGCTTCTCACCAGGATTTATAAAAACATCAGAGATAAATGTACCCTCAGATAAATTAGATAATAAAGTAGGCTCTCCATCATCTAACATAACTTGTATATATTTAGATGGTACTTGATTATTTAAACATCCATCATTCGTAGCATATGTTGTATCGGTTACTAATTTTAAACTATATTGATACCCAATATTACCAGTATTCTCTACAGAAAAATTATATGGTGTTGTATTTTTACCTTCCTCGATACTTAAAGGTAATTTACTTAGCTCTATAGCGCCATTAGATGAATATGTAATCTTTAATATACCAGTAGTATACTCATTATCATTTAATGCTTCTTCTGTTTTAACAAACATGGCATATGAGCTTCCTACAAAGATTAATAAAGTTAATATGCTTAATATACTTAATAATATTACTATTTTTTTCTTATTCATATTATCTATCCTCTCATATCTATATCCTAATATAAATTTTAGCATATTTTTTATAAATAAACAATGCTTTTTAAAAAAAATAGTAACTTTTCATTACTATTTTGGTTACTACTCAGCCATAAAAAAGATGAATTTTAAATAGTTCGTCTTTTTTAGCATAGAAAAACTAAGCAAATAACGCTTTGCCTTGATATATTTCCTTAATACTGTGAAGAGGATTTAGTTTTCTTAATTTAGAGGTTTTTATAATACTCATTATTTTTCCAAATCTTTCTCCGCCCTTACTACTTCTAAATCCACCTGACACTTTAGTTTTACTCTTTATCATTCTTAATAATCTTTCCATATGATTATTATCATACGGTAATTCAAAATCATGAATAAAAAATAAAGTAGTATTTTTATATTTCTTTAATCTATTTAATAAAGTGGTTTCTTTTTCTTTCCAATAAGTAGATGATATTCCCTTATTTTGTTGTTCTGCATTTTTTAGAATTATATCATAATCATTCTCTATTATTTTTATTTCTGCGTTACTAAAATTAGTTTTTCCAAATTTTATAAGTATTTGTCTTTGTTTTTCTAATTTTAAAAGAAAACGATACAACTCCATTTGCCAAAATGTTTCATACACATTTTGACTTGCCTCAATACAATATCTACCAGTATGTATTACACAATCTTGATTATTTGTTCCATACTTAAAAATACCAACTTCATGATCTGATATTATCGTTCCATAAAACTTAGTTAGAATATTATCATCTTTTATTGGAGTATCACCCTTATGATGATGATATTTATAAAGTACATTTTCTTTATTTGCATAACCCCTATAGTAAGTATCTTTTCCATTTTCTTTAGTTGTAATTTCATCAGTATGTTGATATTTGCCATTTAATAAATTAGTAGTTATATTATTTATAGTTTCTTCTGATTTGCTTGAAAATTCTTCATATATATTATTTATTGTACCTTGTGAAATATTTATAATTCCATTGCTAAAATCATAAAGCATTTCTTTTACTTTACTATAACCTAATGAATAATAATTACCTAATGTAACTACTAAAGATTTTAAATCATTATTATATGTAACATCAGAGTAATATTCTTTTGGTAATACTTCTCGTGATTTTTTATTATATTTAAAAATATGTTCTTCAACATATAAATCAATATTCATTCCGATTTTATATTTTATAACATCTTTTTTTGCTTTGTTTCCATTTATATAATGAACTATTTTCTTAATTTTTATATTATTTTCATTAACTTTTTTTAGTAATTCATCTTTTGTTAAAGTTATTCCTTTATGTCCAAATTGTCCGCCATTTTTGTTATATTTTTTCTGTCTGTGGTTATACATATTGACACCAATTTTATGTTTTAATGATTTTATTTCTTTACTTGTTGGAATACCAGAATTAGAACTATCCTTATTGATAGAACATTCAAGTTTATCTATACTATAATTCTTTTTATTAAGTTCTTTTTTTAATCTTTCTATTTCTTTATTAGCATTATATAAATCATCTTTAAGATTTGAATTTTCCTGTTTTAATAGTATAGTTTCCTTTTGGACTGCATTTTCAATTTTATTTTTGGTAGATTTTTTTAAATAATCTAACTCATATTTTAAATTGTATATTTCAAGTTTATATTCTTTTATTTCTTTATGTAACAAACTATTTTTATTACATTCTTTTTCGTACATTAAATATATATCATTATCAAATTTACTTCTACTCATAATAACTACAACCTTATCTTAATATTATTATCTCATTAATCAACAAAAAAAGCGAGATATTTTTTGGTTGTAGTTATACCTCGCTAAAATTATTCTATCATATTTTTTGCTTTTTTAGTTAGAAATTTTATTACTAATATGGCTGAGTAGTAACCTATTTTGTATATTCAAACTCATAATTTAATATACGAACAATATCCCCTTCTTTTACTCCCAAACGTTCTAATTCATCATCTATTCCCATTTTCCTTAACTTACGTGCAAATCTAATATATGCTTCTTCACTATTAAAATTAGACATTTTAAGTAATTTTTCTACTTCATCACCTTTAATTACCCATACACCATTATCATAAGTTATATTAAATGGACGAGCTTCTTTAAATTTATATAACACATGTGTCTCATATTTATCATTTTCAAATAAAACATTTTCACAAGTATTCTCTACCATATTAGATAAATATTCTATCACTTCATCTAATCCAGTATTAGAAATAGCCTCAATACCAAATATTTTTACATCAGTAATCTTACTTTTTAATTTATCTAAATTATCTTTAGCATTAGGTAAATCCATCTTATTACAAATAATTATACTTGGTTTTTCTAATAAAGCAGGATTATATTCTTTAAGTTCATTATTAATAGTTATATAATCATCATAAGCATCTCTTCCTTCACTACCAGATATATCTATTACATGTGCAATTACTTTAGTTCTTTCTACATGTTTTAAAAATTGATATCCTAATCCACTTCCTGTTGAAGCACCTTCAATTAAACCAGGTAAATCTGCTAAAACAAATGACTTCTTATCTTTAGTAGTTACTACCCCTAAATTTGGTGATAATGTAGTAAAATGATAACTAGCAATTTTAGGATTAGCACCACTTACCATAGATAAAATAGTTGACTTCCCAACACTAGGCATTCCTACTAATCCTACATCCGCGATTACCCTTAATGTAGCATTAACTCTTCTTACCTCTCCTGGCTCTCCTCTTTCACATACAGAAGGACAAGGATTTGACCTCGTAGCAAGAGATACATTACCTCTTCCTCCTCTTCCTCCATAAGCCACTACTACGCTATCATTATGATGAGACAAATCAGCAATTATTAAACCATTATCATTATCTTTTAAAGTAGTCCCAACAGGAACTTTAATAACTACATCACTAGCACTTTTACCATCTTTATTTTTACCTTCACCATTTTCTCCTGATTTACCTTTAATATGCTTTTGATATTTTAAATCTATTAATGTCTTCAGACCAGAATCTGCAAGAAAAACAACATTTCCTCCTTTTCCTCCACTACCTCCATAAGGACCTCCCATAGGTATATACTTCTCACGTCTAAAGGCCATACATCCGTCTCCACCATCACCTGCAGTAACAGTAATATTTACTTCATCTACAAACATACTATCCCTCATTTCTTAAAAGATTATATCATAAATTAGTCAAAAAAAAAAGCATATTACTTTTTTGATGTAAACATTACTGTACCAATTAATATAATCATTACAACGATAAGACCTAAAATAATTAAATTAAAATTACCAGTTGTAACACTACCATCATTAACTACTGCATTAGTATCTATAAAATTGCTTATATCTACTGATACCCTATCCACCTTATCATGTGATGATACTGCATACACCAAAGTAGGTATAGTAAAACACATTATTAAAAACAATAATTTATTTTTTATTTGTTTCACACTATCACTCCTTATTAACAAAGATGTTAATTAATCAATAATAATGTTTCTATAACTAAGAAAATACTAGGAATTAAATTATATATAATTCTATATACAATTGGTATAAAAACATTATTTGTTTTGTAGTAACTATAAGATAATCCCATATAAAAAACAGTACATGGAACAACATATATTAACGTTTTAATATTAGTAATAGAAAAAGCATAAGCAAAAAAAGCATTAGAAAAAGCACTAATAAATACAAATAACCATTTATTATCAATTATATCTTTAAACGTCTTTTTAAATACTAACTCTTCTATTATTGGATAATACAAAGTAGTTGATAAAAGTAACAATAAAGTATTATCCTTAAAAACATTCTCTAAATTACTTAAATTATCATTAGATATATTTGAGAACGTAAAAATACATGCAATTATAATATTAATTAAGAAGTACCCTCCTAGTCCAAATAAAAAATATTTTAATCCTTTCTTCATATAAGATTTAATGTTTTTAATAAATTTCTTAAAATCTTTTTTTATATCATCTATATATACAAAAACAACTAAAAATAAGCACAAAAAATTTAATAAAAACATTAAAATTAATTTAACATTTCCTTCTACATTAAATACTGAAATTATACTATTTGTAAATATAGGCCATACAAAATATAATAATATTATTCCTATACTTATAAATAACTTTTTTATTTTGTTACTAGAATTATCCATAAACACTCCTCCTAGTTAATTTAATTATACCAAACAACATAAAAAAGACAACATATATTTGTTTTTTTTACGTTATATTTACATAAAATTAAATAAATCTAAGATACTATATACATGAAATGAAACCAAACTAGTTGGCTTCATATTCCATTAATAAATTACATCCACCAGAAGAACCATCTCCACATAATCTTCCCCTCCTTTCTTATCTTACTACAATTAAATTATATCATATTAATTAAAATTAATCAATTAAATAATATATATTTAGTACGCTAATTGTAAACTACTTAATCTAATAAAACATACTCAAATGCTATATTACAAGCACTTATATTACTATTAATTATCTTAATTAAGTTAGTATAATCTATGTAAAGTTTAAGAATATTATTCTCCATTATATAAGTAATTGTTATATTATCAGTACTATCACTATTAATAATATCACTTACTTTAACTAAATACTTTCTTCCTATTTCTTCATTAGTATATTCTAATGTAGCATTATTTAAATATTTATTTATATTATTAATATTTAGATATTCATAATCTATTATAGGATAAATCTCATCCTCACTTACTTTAATATACTCATCATCTTCCAAAGCATAATATTTACCATCTTTATATATATACTTTGCCTCTATAGAATTCATACATAGCATACCTTCTATTTCATTATTAATAACACTACCTTTATAAGATAAATTATATTCTTCATCATAAGACTGTATACTAATATCTATATTATAATCATAATTATCTAATTTGAAGAAAATAAAATCATCACTAGTAGTATTACTTTCTTTATTATCATCATCAATAAGATTATTATTATTATTAGAAGTATTCATATTAAGTATTACACTTAGTATAACAATAAATAATACTCCTATTCCCAACTTAATAAAAGCTATTTTTCTCTTATCATAACTTTGTTTAGTTTCATTAATATAGTTATCATCAGTAATATTATTATTTATATTACTATTATCATCTTTTAATTTTTCTTTATCTTTATAATAATTAAACCAAAAATTATTACTCATAAATATCCCCTAATACAGTACCTATAAGAGTATTTTTATCTTTTATCCCATTTAAATAAGAAGATACACTACACCTAGATTTACCCTCTAATTTAATATCAGTAATACATAATGATTTATCTTTTGTCTTAACTATAATTCCATTCTTATTTATTTCTTTAATTTCACCACATACTCCATCATATGATTTATCTATTACAACACTTCCATATACTTTTAATATCTTACCATTTAAATATGTATACGCACCTGGATTAGAAGATAATCCTCTTATCTTATTATGAATATTACCCGCGGTATCATTAAAATTTATTAATTCTTCTTCTTTAGTTATATTATATCCATAAGTTGCTTCATCTTCTTTTTGTTTAATCCTATTATTAGTACCCATTACAATACTTGGTATAGTATCTAAAAGCAAAGATGATGCAACTTTACTTAATTTATCAAATAATATATCACTAGTATCTGTATCTAATATATCTATTTCTCTTGTAGATATTATATCACCAGCATCCATCTTACTATCCATATACATTATTGTAATACCAGTAGTCTTTTCCCCATTTATTATTGCTCTTTGTATTGGGGCACCTCCTCTATATTTAGGAAGCAAAGAAGCATGAACATTGATAGAACCATACTTAGGAAGTGAAAGTATCTCATCTGGTATAAATTGTCCATATGCACAAGTTATAATTAAATCAGGTCTACTATCAATAATCTCTTGATAATCTAATTTAATCTTCTCTGGTTGAAATACTTTAATATTATTCTTTAAAGCTAAAGATTTAGTCTTAGTAGGAATTAGCTCTTTCTTACGAGTCATTTCTTTATCTGGTTGAGATACTACTAATACTACATTATAATTATTTTCAATTAAAGAAGATAAAATTACATAAGCAAAAGAAGGAGTACCCATAAAAACAATTCTTATATCATTCATAATTAATCACCTATAAATATAATACCATAAAAATTTAAAAAAAAATAGTAACCTTATTCAGTTACTTTTTTCTTATTAACTTTTTGTTCTCCTTTATAAAATCCACATTCACTGCACGCTCTATGTGGTCTAATCATCGCACCACAGTTGGTACATTTAACTAGTCCATTAGCACTGATTTTATAATGAGTTCTTCTCATATCTCTTCTAGTTTTACTAACTTTTCTAAAAGGTACTGCCATAAAATCATTCCTCCTTCTTATCTAGTAACGTTTTTAGCTCTTCTAATCCTAAATTATTACTTTCTTTATACTCATCTGAAGTAATTAGCCTCCACCCATCACCAGATATATTAATATCTTTAGAATCATCCGCTTTAACTTTAGATGGCACTTCCAATACAATATTTTGCCACAAAAATGAAATTAAATCAATATTATTCTCTAAAATTATTAAATTATTTTCGTTTTCACTAAAATTTTCACCAAAATTCTCATCAATTGCTATTTCAAATGGTATCCCTACTTCTTTTAAAGTAATATCATCAGGTAAATACATTATACCACTTAATATACCATTAATATTATAATATTCATCTTCTTTATTAATATTACCTATAAATTTAGCACTCTCTAATCTAATTATTCTTGCTTTATCTAAGGATTTTTTATCTATATCCAACTCTAATGATACTTCTAATTCATCTTTAATATTATTAGTTAAAAGTGATATATCAAACATACTATTCACATCCTTCATTTTTAATAATAACACTAGATGTATTATCTAAATTAATCTTACTTATTACACTATTTAATTCATTAATATTTAATTCATTAATAATTTCTATTATATCTTCTTCTATTTTACCATCAAATAAAATATTATCAACAATAATATCATTAATAGTATTAATACTTTCATATCCAAATAATTCATTACTAATTAATACTTTTTTCTTTCTATTAAAATCTTCTTCACTTATTTTAATATTTTTTATTTCATTAATAATCATATCTTTAAGCTTATCAGGACAAGTTGTCTCATTAATTAAAGATATAATAATATAACTATCAGTATTTAATATATCAACTTGCATATCATGAGTAATTAATCTTTCCTTTTTAGCAGCATAGCTAAATATAGATGTCTCATCAAATAATAAATCAAATATAACATGCATATATAGTATAAGTTTCTTTTTATTAATATCACTCCAAATAGGTATTTTAACAGCATATGCCATCTTAGGAGTATTAGTATTAAAATTAACTATCTCCTCTTTTTTATATACCTTATTAACCTCATGCACCTCTTTTAACTTAATACTATCTATCTTCTTAAATACTTTCTTATTTTGATTATTCCTAATCTTATTAATTAAATCTTCAGTATCAAAATTACCAGTTACTACTAAAAACATATTACTTGGATTATAAAAAGTATTATAACAATCATATAATAATTCTTTTGTAATATTATCTATATCATCACTCTTACCAGCAATAGAAAAACGTATAGGGTCTTCATTAAATACATTATATCTAATTTTATCATAAAGAATATTCCATGGATTATCATTACACATCGCTATTTCCTGTTTTATTATACCTTTTTCAATAAGTACATTCTCATCAGTAAAATATGGATTTTGAACAAAATCTAATAAATATATTATCTTATCATTAATATCATTTATTCCAGATATTTCATATGTAGTTGACTTTAAAGAAGTATGAGCATTATAAGTAATACCACACTCTTCAAATACACTACCTACATCTTCCCCTGATTCTTGAGCAAATATTTTATGTTCTAAAAAATGTGCTATTCCATCTGGCATAGTAACCATTTTATTTTTAGTATTTTTAAAATTTTTATACATAGAACCATATTTAGCAGTTAAAGTTGCAAAAACTTTATCTCCATTAGTAGTCTTACAAAAATATACTTCTAATCCATTATCTAACTTTTCATATAAAACATCTTCATTTATTTTTTTTATAGTTAATTTATTCATGTTCTTTCCTTTCCAAGAAGAAGATAGTATCTAATTTTATCTTTGATGCTAAAGTAATTACTTCTTCTTTCGTAACTTTACTAAATTTATCTATTCTAGTTTCTACATCATCACTATTTAAAATTGACATAGCATAATATTGACTTATCAATCCAGAAGCTGTCTCCTTAGATAGTTTTAAAGATGAATTTATTAATTTAATAGCATTAGATAAAGATTTTGAAGAAAATGCTCCATTTTCCATATCTTTTAAACATTTCTTTATTAATTTAAGACCATAATCTACATTAGATTTTTCAATACCAGTATATATTATTAATATATTATCATATCCTTGAGCAATAGAATTAATATAATATGTAAGTGAATGAGTTTCCCTTACTGTATTAAATAGTAACGAAGCTCCACTTCCCCCTAATAACTCATTATATACATGAAGTACATATTTTCTTTCATAATCAGACATATCATTAATTATTAATCCTATAGCTATCTTTGTTTGAGATACATTATCATATTCTATAACTTTCTTAACCCTCTTTCTAGGAGAAAGTTCACTAACTAAAAGATTAGGTTTAGACCTCTTAAAAGTATTAATTTTAAAATTTTCTTTAAAATATGATATTATTTCCTCTTTATTTATATCCCCTACTACATATACTTCTACCAAATCATTTTGAAGCATAGATAAATAATACTCATATAAATTATCTTCATTAATCTTTTCTAAGTCTTCATAAGTACCATAAGCATCATATGAATATGGACCATCTCCAATATTTTTTAAAAGACCATATATAGAGTATTTAGTCTTATTATCTTTCTTAGAATATATACTTTTCTCTATCTTATTTTTACAAGAATTAAATGAAAGAGTATCAAACTTATTCGCAGTAACATTAGGATTAAATATTATCTCCATAAGAAAATCTAAACTTTTCTTTTGCATACCTACTTCTGTATACTTTTCATTTAAATATGTTAAGTTAAAAGACATAGTAGTATAATTACCAACTCTTGAATTAGTAGAAGAAATTTTTAAATCATAAAGATTTTCTGATTCTATAACTAATTGTCTATCAGTACTATACTTCTTAGTAGATTCTAATAATAATGTCTTTAATAAATTTCTTTTAGTAATATCCTCTTTCTTAATTAAATTTCTAAACTTTACTTCTACTCTAACTGTTTTAAAATTACTAGTGGTTATAATATTTAAATTATATGCCCCTAATTTAATACTTTCATATTTCACATAAATCACCTCATAATTATTATTGTTTATTTAACACATCTTTATAACTAATTAAACTATCTAAACCTAATATTATCATATTATTAAAAGAATTTTCTCTTTCTTTTGGAGTTAAAGATTTACTCTTATCATATAATAAATCCGATACAGTTAATATAACCGCAGAAGACTTAGACAAGTAAGAAGCATTACTAAATAAAGCTGTACTTTCCATTTCTACCGATTGATATCCATTAATATCAATATTATTATAAAAACATTCACTACATATTATATCAGAAACATATACATCTAAATTTAACTTATCTTTATTTTCTAATATTACTTTATTTAATTCTAAAGTTGGATATGTAATTTCCTTATAAACATTATCAAGTTCCATAGTATAATTACTTGTACTATATGCACTATTTACTAATATAATGTCATTTAATCCTATATTCTTATCATTACTACCTGTACTACCAACTCTAATAATAACATCTACATCATAAAATTTAAATAATTCATATGAATATATTCCCATACTAGGAATACCCATACCTGATGGAAATATAGTAACCTTATATCCTTTATAACTTCCTGTATAAGCATTCATTCCTCTTATAGTATTAACTAGATAATAATCTTCCAAATAGTTTTTTGCAATAAACTCTGCTCTTTTAGGGTCTCCTGGCATTAAAACTAATGAAGCAATATCTTCTTTTTTACTTTCTATATGTGGTGTCATAATTATTCCTCCTATCTTTAATTTATAAGGTAAAACTACTCATATCTATATATTGTACCTTATTTGTTAACTTTGGTCAATCATTTATTTACATTTGCGTAATTTAATATATAGTTATAAATACCTTTATTCACTATCATTTTCCTCTTCTAATTTAACCAATACCTCTCTTGGTTTAGACCCATTTTGAGGTCCAATTATACCTCGTTCTTCTAACAAATCAATTACTCTAGCAGCTCTATTATAACCAAAATGATATTTCCTTTGAATTAATGAAGCACTAATTTTCCCACTTTTAAGGGCAAACTCTACTATTTCATTATACATAGGGTCATCATATTCTTCACTAGATTCATAATCATTACTTTGTGAAGTTATTTTAGCCTCACGAGTTAAAGTATCATCATAAACTCCCTTTTGTTGTTTAATTACAAAATCTACTAATGCTTGTAATTCTTCTTCAGAGACAAATGCTCCTTGTATTCTAATAGGCATATTCTCTCCCATAGGAAGAAATAACATATCCCCTTTACCTAAAAGTTTTTCTGCACCTACTTGGTCTAGTATAGTACGAGAATCTATCCCATTACTAACCGCAAAAGCAATACGAGATGGAATATTAGCCTTTACCACACCAGTAATTACATCAGTAGATGGTCTTTGAGTTGCAACTATAAGATGAATCCCCGCGGCCCTTGCCATTTGAGTAATACGCATAATAGAATCCTCTACTTCTTTCGCAGCTACTAACATCAAATCTGCAAGCTCATCAATAATAACAACTATATATGGCATCTTCTCATACTCAGAATGTGTATTACAATACTTATTATACATAGCAATATTCTTATTATGAGTATTTTCAAAAACATCATATCTTCTTTCCATCTCTGCAACAATATTTCTAAGAGCAATAGATGCTTTCTTAGGGTCTGTAACAACAGGACATAGTAAATGTGGAATACCATTATACATACCAAGCTCTACCTTTTTAGGGTCCACCATTACCAACTTAACCTCATCTGGTCTTGCTCTCATCAAAATAGATGCAATAATACAATTTATACATACTGATTTACCACTACCAGTAGTACCTGCAATAAGTAAATGAGGAGTAGAATTAATCTCAGCATATTTAACACGTGCCATAATATCCTTCCCAAGCCCTACGGTAAGCAATGTCTTCTCATTAATCTCTGGTAACAATGCCATTACCTCTTTAAAAGATACAGGAGCATTTACCTTATTAGGTATTTCTATTCCTATAGTACTCTTACCTGGAATTGGAGCCTGTATTCTAATTTCTTTCGCTGCAAGTGCTAAAGCTATCTCCCTTTGAATAGATAATAATCTTGAAACCTTAGTACCCGCTTTTATTTCTAATTCATATTGAGTAACAGTAGGTCCAATATTACACTTTACTATTTGTGCACTTATATCAAAATCAAGTAATACTTTAGATAATAACTCCGTATTAGCCTTAGCACTTTTAATATTCTCAGCATTATTAATATTCTTAACATCCTTAAGTAAACTAACAGGAGGCAAAACATAATTAGTATTACTAACATTACTACGAATATTATCAATAGATTTATCTTCTAAAACCTCACTAGGTTTATTAATTTCTTTTAACTCTGAAATAGAAGAAACAATAATCTTATTATCTTCTTCTTTATTTAATTCTTCATTTTCTATTACCTTATCTTTATTTTTCTTAAATAAACTAACTACTTTACTTTTTATACTTAATAGTAAATTATATAAAGACACATTAAAGAAAAGTATTATACTAAGCAGTGTTAAAGCAATAGTTACTACTCTTGTTCCATCTACACTAAATAAACTAACAGATAAATAAGAAAATATAGCACCTAAAATACCTCCCCCAGCATTACCTACAGCATCTATATTCTTAAATGAAATAAGTAAATTATCTATAGTTTCTTTAATAATCTTAGAACCAGATAATTTATTAATCACAACATAATCTATATGCAAATATATAAGTAAAGCAAGTACAAAAATATATATTCCTATCATTTTAGCGGACAAAAAGTCAGGTGATTCCCTTTTAGTTATTAAATATATTCCTATTATAAATAATAATATTAATAAAAATGGATATATTGTTCCTACTAGGAAAATAGAAAAACTACTAATTAGTCTCCCTACTGGTCCATATTTACATATACCAATAATAGAAATAAGAATTAACAAAATACCATTAATCTCATTACTATATTCAAACTTCTTACGTTCTCTATCTTTTTTTTCTTTCTTCTTAGACATATTACACACCTTCTAACCTCTATACTTATTATATCATACTTTTTATACTTTTAAAGTAAATGTAGATAAATTTTTATAAGAGT
>CAZTUM010000015.1:0-16177 GCA_964616645.1 uncultured Muribaculaceae bacterium
AGCAATTACTTATAAATTACTCTTGTTTTTGGCTACATTAGTCTGAATAGTTACATAAAAAAATTATAGCTATTTTTTAACTATAATCAAGTTTTCGTAAACTTCTTCTAGTGCTCTACCGATATTCTTTTTTGATTTGTAATCATTTTCTTTCATTTGATAATAGCCTGTCTTTTCCATTTGTTTACTACGGTCTGAGGCTATATGTACTAGTTTGTATTTAGAGTCAATTATCGTTAAAAGCTTATCTATTGATGGATATATCATATGTATCACACTCCCTATTGTAATGATACTATATATATTTAGAAAATTCAACCATATTGACATTAACTAGACAAATATTTTTTATACAATTATTGTTTATAATATTTATTAATATTATCTATTATATCTATATATTTTAAATCATATATATCATTATCTAAGTTAGTATGTTTATTTATATATCTGGTCTCTATAAAAGATTTTACAATGTTTATTAATGCAGTCCCATCACTAGTTAAAATATAATCTGCTTCTTTAATAGCTTTTTCTTTGAACATATTGTTATTTGATAGTAATAGGGTTTCTAATATGCGTATTTCTGTTTCCTCCATAGTGTGATTTTTATAGTTTTTGCTAAAGGTAGTGATATTTCTTAACTTTTGTATTCCTATATTGCTTTGTAATTTAATAATATTTAATAATAGAGCTTTCCTTATATTATTTTGGCCTATTTTCTTTATTAAATTTCTTTCTTCAGTTCCACTAAAAGATGAATTATCATCTTCACATAGATATTTTATGATAGCACCTTGTAACTGTGTAGTGTCATATTTTTCAATAGTTTTAACAAAACAAGTATCTAATTCTTTAAATAAATTTTTGTTCTGCATAATTAATCCTCCTTATATTCTTTTATATAATTATAAAATATTTTTATTTGTTATTTTGAGAAGATTTAATGCGAATATCTTTAATCAAATTGTAACTAATAATATTGTTAGATATTTCTACAATATCTGTGGCTTCTTTTCTTCTTTTTTGAATGTAGTTATCATCTATTGGGTCTCCATATAAAGAATATGTTAATTCTTTTTGAGAGTCATAATAATATTTATCAGTTAAGTAATTACCATCTGCAAATACCACCATATTGTCTTCTACATTAAATATATCATGTCCTAATTGATATGGGCTACTAAAATCAAACATATTGCCTAGTGTTGGTAATACATCTATCATACCCATTGGTTTGTCTACTTCTAAATTAAATGTTTTATCCTTTGTCCATATTATAAATGGTACTTTTTTATCTAAATTATATTGTAAATCAGTTATTTTAACATAATCAGGGTCTTCTTCCGTTTTCATTCTATCATTAATTGGGTCATAATTATATAAAATATTATAATATTTTTTATCTAATCTAGCATCATGGTCTCCATATATTATTACAACAGTATCATCTAAAAGTTTGTATTCTTCTAAATATGTAAATAAATCCCCAATAGCTTGGTCTGCATAGTGAACTAGTCTTATGTAATTACCAAATGTTGTTCCTTCTAAATATTGTCTTGTTACTATTTCTCCATCTATTTCAACTTTATAGTCAGTAGGAAATTCATCGGTTAATTCTAAATCTGTCCAAGGGGTATGATTAGATAGCATAATTAACGTAGCATAAAATGGCTTTTGTTGTTCTTCTTTTACATTGGCTATAATTGGTACTGCTTGTTTAAAGAATGATTTGTCTGATAATCCAAAGTAAATTACTTCATCTATATTATAGTAATCTTTGTGATAAAACATATCATATCCCATACTTTTGTGCATGTTATTTCTATTCCAAAAGTCTCCTGTATTCCCATGCATGCTAAATGTGTAGTATCCTTGTTCTTTTAAAAGTTTAGGAATGGTTATATATTCTCTATCAAAATAGTTTATAAATACAGTGCCACTGTTAGAGGGCATTAGACTAGTATTTAGTGTAAATTCAGAATCACTACTATTACCTACTCCTACTTGAGCATAAAAATTACTAAAAAATATCCCTTCACTAGCAATTTTATTTAAATTTGGAGTTACTTCTTCTCCATTGAATGTAAGATTCATAGCTAGAGTTTGTATACTTTCTGCATGAATAGCAATTATGTTTTTACCTTTAAATATATTAGTATATTCGTTTTCTTCATTTGTTTCTTCTTTATTACTATAATATTCTGTTGTTTTTTTATAAGCATTATCATATCCAAATAATGTATTTAATTTAGGTGTTAAGCTTTGAACTATATCATTTATTTGATATGTATATATACCAAATTTGTTTACGACGTATTCTCTATTCCAAAGTTTGCTAAATCTTCCCCATTCTATCGATGTAGTAAAAGTAATACCTATTAGTAAAAGAAATAAAGATATGAATAGATATCCTTTTAAAAATGTTTTATTTTTGACACCTTTTATTATTTCATTTGATATATTTTTCTTTATATGGCGATTATTTATATAGTATAGAAATAGTGGTTGCCAAAGAAAAGATAAATCTTTTAATTTTAGTACATTTTCTAAGATAGCGTCTCCTACATCTACTACCTGAGTAGAGGTTGCTAATAATGAAAATGAGGCAAAAGATTCATAAAAAGTATAATATATTGAATTTACTACACATAGTAAAGTTAATACTATAGATGTTATCATAAAGTATAATGTTTTATTTTTATCTTTTATAACAAATGAAAAAGATGATATAAATACAATTATAGCAAGGTCAAATATTAATGCTTTTACGTTTATAAAGTTACCTATAGTTAGCCATCTTAAAAGAAGAGTATTCAATAAATTACTTAGTATAAATGTAATAAGTAATTTATTATTTTTTAAACTCTTTTGCATAAAGATAGTAAATTTATTGTAATATTGTTTAATTTTTTTCTTCATAATTAATACCTCTAATAATTAGATTATACCACTAATTAATAAGATAAGCAATATTTACTTTTTTAGGTAAATTTGTTACAATATTTGTTAGGTGAAGTTTTATATGAAGTTTTTTAAAAAAATATTATATTTTATAAAAGATAAATTTTTATTATTGCTTACTTTTATAAAAAAATATATATATGTATTTATTATGATTATTCCTTTTTTAGGAATAGATATTATAGTTAGGTATGTAGGAATTAAAAAAATTAATTTTGTTAGTTTGTTTGAGCTTGCTCCTAATGCATTTACTCTATTTTGGACTATTTTATTTATATTTTTTATTTTGAATATAAAAAGTAAGATAGGTAAAAAGATATATGTATTTCTAGCTAGTGCTGTAATATTTATTTATTTACTCAATATGGTGTATTATAGTATGACTAATTCTTTCTTTGATTTTATTTTGTTAGAGTCTGCTTCTTATGGTACTCCTTATATAATGGATAGTCTTAAAAATACTAGTATATGGATATATATAATAGGTGTTGTATTAATTTTTTGTTTTTATTTGGGATATAAAGTTATTCCTTGTAAGGATAAGAATAATTATGAAGTATTGGGTATTGGGTTAATTGTTTTCTTGTTTATACATAGTTTGATTCCTATTTCGCTTGGTAAACAGAATAAAGAGCTTACTTGGAATACTTGGAATAATCCTAGAAATGTATATATTAATTTTAATGATAGTAATAAAAGTATGATGATTTCTGGTATTTATGAATATACTATTAGAAATTTTGGAATTACTTATTTAAAGAAAGAAACTGAAAGTGAAACTGAGCAAAATTTTTTAAAGGATGTCTTTTTAGATGATGAAAGTAAAGATGTTAATAGTTATACTGGTAAAATGAAAGGTAAAAATATTATTTTTTTACAATTAGAAGGAATAGATAGTTTCCTTGTAGATGAAGATATTATGCCTAATTTATATTATTTAGTGAATAATGGTATTAATTTTACTAACCATTACTCTTATTATAATGGAGGCGGTTCTACTTTTAATTCAGAATTCGCGGTAAATACTGGATATATTACCCCAATTACTTATAATCAGAATGCCTATACTTTTAATAAAAACTTATTTAGTTATTCACTTGCTAATATTTTTAAGGATGAAGGATATGTTGTTAATGCTTTCCATATGAATAGTTCTGAATATTATTCTAGGGGAATTAATTATGCTAACTTTGGATATGATAATTATTATGGTTTGAAAGATTTATATACTTATAATAATCAAGAGTATGAATTAGATACTGAATTAATTCTTAATAATGAGTTTAGTGATTTGATGTTTCCTGATGATAAGAATTTTGTAGATTATATTATTACTTATTCTAATCACTTACCTTTTTCTTCTGAAAAGGGAGTTTGTAATAAAATATTGAAAAGAGATTATGGTGAAGAAGAAATTCCTACTTTATCTGAAGAAGAATGTATTTATTTACAAGCTAAAGAAACAGATAATATGATTGGTTTACTTATTGATAAATTAAAGGAAAAAGATTTGTTTGAAAATACTGTTATTGTAGGATATGCCGACCATTATTTATATACAGTTAGTGATGTAGAAATACTTAAAAAGCATAATAAGAATGTAGATAATAATTTAATTAATAATACTCCTTGGTTTATATATAATAAAGATTTAGGTAAGAAGAAGATTAATGAAGTTACATCACAGTTAAATATTTTGCCTACTGTGTTAAATTTATTTGACAAACTAGATAATCCTAATTTATATATAGGTGGTGATGCTCTTGATAGTAATTATGTAGGAATTGCTTTCTTTAGTGATTATTCTTGGTATGATGGAAATGTTTACGTAGAGGTAGGTTCTGTTGTTAATGGTAGCATTAGTGATTATGAGTTAGAAAAGAAAAATAATTATGTTGATTATTTGATTAAGAAAAATGATTTAGTGTTAAAGTATAATTATTTTAAGGTTCTTAAAGATAATGATAGCAAAAAAGATAATACATCATCTATTATTATTGGTAAATAAGTTTTTAAAAAAAATTAAGAAATCCTCTTAATTTTTTTGTTTCTATTTAATTTATCTATTATGATTATTAATATTATAGCAATTATACTTATTAGAGAAATAATTTTACCTTCTTTAAACCATGGAGATGCATATGTTATTTTTATATTATGAGTTCCTTTATCAATTTTAAATCCTAAGAATGATTTATTTACTTTTTCATATTCTATTTCTTTATCATCTATTAATACGGTAAAACCTTCATCATATGGTATAGATGTTACTATATATGAGTTAGTATTTATGGTTGTATGTGCTAAGATGGTATCATTTTCCATTTTGTCTATTACTACTTCTTTGGTATTTGATTTTGTATTTTCAATATATTGATAATCTAATGTATACATTTCTATATTATCAATATTGTATGTACCTTTGGTTAGAGTAATATTTAAATATTCTATATCTTTATCCCCGATTACATATCTAAAGATATTATTTTTATTAGAATAAGCCCAACTTTTACAAGTTAGTATATTTGTAATATTATTGATTGTCATTGAAATATTATCATAACTACATGAATTTTCTTTTAATCCATATAAATTTATTAATAATAATTTATTTTTTATAGGATTTTCTAATTTTATAGTTATATTTGCTTTATCTTCTACTGTTAATATATATGAATTATCTTCTTTGATTATTTTTACTCCATCTTTATAAGTAATAGTATAATTAGATATATAATTTTCTATATGAGTATTAATATTTGCATTAGAACTATTTCCTGTAGTAATTACATTATTTAATAATAATTCTAATTGATATGGATAATTATATGTATCAAATTGGTCTTCATTTAAGATATTATCAGTAGCGTATATTATTGAATAAGCATTATTGTTTTTATATATATTTTTATCTATTTGTTCATATCCTAATCCTGGATTATATTCTGATATTAGATATTTTACTCCCATGTAAGAGTTAAACATGATATTTGATGATGAAGGTAATAAAAAATAGTTATATTCTAGCATGCTTGTCTCAAATATATCTCTTACAAATGATAAATAAGTGCTATTATATGTAGATGAATATAAATTGGTTGTATAATATTTATCATTATATATTTTATTTACTGTTTTAGTTGAATATATTAGATTATTTGTTCGGTAATAGGAATTATCTTCATTAAGTAATTTATTTATGCTATTTTCTATATCTTGATTAAAGAAATTATTATACATATCTTTTGAAACATAGTCTTCTGTTAGATTTGAAGATATACATATAAATATGGATAATGCTATTAATAAAGTAGATGTTATTATTTCTTTCTTTGTAATTTTATATATAAGTAGTATTGCTAATAAGATTAGGTAATAGTGGTAAAAAGAATTATAATCATTTATTATATATAGAATGAGTATAATTATTGATGTAAATAATATAAATCTATTAATATTGATTTTTTTATCATATAAGTCTTTTATAAATTGAGATATTAGAAATCCAATTAAAGGAATAAAAGGTATGAAACACTTTTCTCTTGTATATAATCCTCCGTTTAAGAGATATCTAAATATTGGTGTTAATAGGATAATTGATAATATAGTTACTAGTATTATATTATTCTTCTTTTTTGTAAAAAATAAATATAATATAGAAATTAGGCCAATTATTGAAAAGCCAATTGTGTAAGTTCCTGAAAATAGTTTATGAACTTTTAATGTTGGTACTAATAGAGATATTAAGTTATAATCAGATGAAGAGGTAGCTCTTCCAAATATTAATGTATAGACAGTTGGTAGTAATAATATTGATGTAGATAATATAGTTAGTAATATAACTAAGATAAATTTTATACCATCTTTTATTAGTATTTTTAATGATATATTATTATGTTTATTTAAATATTCATATAAATAATATATACATATTACTAATATTCCACATACACTGTAATAATAACTAGTCATAATCATTAAAAATATGCCTATTATTAATAAGGATTTTTCTTTATCTTTAAGATATCTATCTACTCCCATTAAGGCCAAGATTAAAAAAGGCATATAGTTTACAAACATAATATGTCTATGCATTTGGAAGATAAATGGTTCTACTAATACAAATATTAGTGAAGATACTAAGCTTACTTGATTAGTACAGTTATGACTTTTAACCCAATTATAGAATAAAAAAGATGATATAATTAAGATTAAGATGTTTACTATAGTTATATATATCATCATATTAATATGTGGAAATAAGTAAGATAATAATACTATTGGGCTTAATAATCCATAATATGATATGTTAAATATATTTTGCCCTCCTCCATAGTTAAAAGCAAAGTTAGGAAAAATATTACCTGTTTTATAGAATAATGTTCTAAAATATTCTGGTATTATAGTATGTTGATTTACCCAGTCAGTATCTGAACCAAATAGATTATATCCTTTTGTGCATATTAATACGATGATGAGTACTGTTAATATTAAGATTAAATAATTTTTATATTCTTTTTTCATGATATCCCTACTTCTTTTTAAATACTATGAGTTTACTTAAGATATAATTTAATATTATTATTAAGAATTGAATCATTAGCTTTATTATTTTGTCATTATATTTTAATATACTTACAAATAGATACATTAATGATACATCTAGTAATAGTGTAGTTAATCTTGATAGATAAAAACTAATTGCCTCTTTTAAGAAAGGTTTTTCATGAGTTTTAAATACATATATTTTATTAGTAAAATAAGCAAATGTTACTGAGACTATCCAAGAAATTATATTTGCACATTGTAATTCTAAAGCTTCTTTAGGATTTAGAATAGTATATACTAATATGTAGTATGTTATTAATGATATAATTGTAGTTAATACTCCTATAATTAAGTAGCTTATGATTTCCTCATATTTTATAAATAATTCTTTAATTTTTTTCATTTCTACTCCATATTTGTTTCTTTTATTATATATATTGGCCTATTTTTTACCTCTAAATACATTTTTGATAAATATTGTCCTATTATTCCTAGACATAATAGTGTTATGCCACTTACTAAGAGGATTACACAGATTAATGTAGATAAAATAGGAATTGATACTCCAATGGTTAGAGTTTTAACTATAATTACAATAAACATTATAACTGAAATTAAACAAAATATAATACCAATTATTGCTGAGATAGTTAATGGTACTGTTGTAAAAGCCGTTATACCCTCAATTGCATAGATAAATAGTTTCCAAAAAGACCATTTAGTCTCTCCTGCTACTCTTTCTATATTTTCATATTCTAAATATTTGGTTTTAAATCCAACAAAGCTAAATAATCCTTTTGAATAACGATTATATTCTTTTAATGATAAAATGCTATTTACTACTTGTCTTGTCATTAGGCGAAAATCTCTTGCACCATCTACCATTTCTACTTTACTCATCTTATTTATTATCTTATAAAACATTCTTGCAAATAAGCTCCTAATTGGTGGTTCTCCTTTTCTTGTTACTCTTCTTGTACCTACTACATCATAACATTCTTTTTTTATTAAATCTAGCATTTCTGGTAACAAGCTTGGTGGGTCTTGTAAATCACTATCCATGATGGTAATGTAGTCTCCTGTTGCATAATTTAATCCTGCCCACATCGCTGATTCTTTTCCAAAATTTCTTGAAAATGATATGTATTTTACTTTATTATCTTTAGTAAGGGTTTTTATTACTTCTTTAGTTTTATCACTACTACCATCATCAACAAATATAAGTTCATAATCTATTTTCATATTTTTAAATACTTTAATTATTTCTTTATAAAAAAATGGGATACTTTCTTCTTCGTTATAGCATGGTACTATTACACTAATTTTTTCCATTAAAACTCCTCTTTTCGTAAATTAATCTTAATATAATGATATCATATAACTAAAATAAGTCAAGTTTTATGGTTGTGTATGGTAAATTTTTGCTTATTATGTTAAGATATGTTTATGAGGTGAGATAATATGCATGTTATTGGTGTAGTAGCGGAATATAATCCTTTTCATAATGGGCATTTATATCAAATTAAGGAAATTAAAAAGAGGTATAGTGATAGTATTATTGTACTTGTTATATCTTCTTGTTTTATGCAAAGAGGGGAGGCTTCGATTATTAATAGGTGGAATAAAACTAGAATAGCTTTAGATTATGGGGTTTCGTTAGTAGTTGAGCTTCCTTTTGTTTATGCTTCTTCTTCTTCTGATTTTTTTGCTAAGGGAAGTATGGAGATCCTTAATTATTTAGGTGTGGATACTTTGATATTTGGCAGTGAGTGTAATGATATTTCAAGGCTTAAATTTTTAGCTGATGTAGAGGTTAATAATAAAGAGGTTAGTATTCTTCTTAAGAAATATTTAGATATGGGGTATAACTATCCTACTTCTCTTAATAGAGCTTTGGAAGATATTACTAATATTAGAATAGATAAACCTAATGATTTACTTGCTTTGTCATATATCAAGGAGATTATTAGAAATAAGTATGATATTGATGTGGTTTCTATTAAGAGAACTAATGATTATCATGATAGTGATATTAATAGTGATATTGTTAGTGCCTCGACTATTAGAAAATTGATTTGTGATGATGTTGATGTTGATAGATATGTACCATATAATATTAATAATTATTTAGAGAATATTGATATGGATAAATATTTTTATTTGCTTAAATATCAAATTATTAATAATTTAGATAAATTAGATAGATTTCAAACTGTTGATGAGGGTATAGAGATGAGGATTATTAAATATATAGATACGGTTAGTAATGTTGATGATTTAATATTTAAGGTTAAGTCTAAGAGGTATACTTATAATAAGATTAGAAGGATGTTTAGTCATATATTGTGTGGTTTTACTAAAGAAGAAGCTAAGGTGGCTAAGATAGATTATATTAGAGTACTTGGATTTGATGAGTTAGGTAGAAAATATTTAAATAGTATTAAGGCTAAAGTAAATATTCCTATTACTTCTAAGTATGTTACTGGCAAATATTTAACTTTTGATATTGAAAGGAGAGTATCTAATATATATTCTTTATTGATTGGTAATAATAAAGATAATTTTTTAAATGATGAGATGAAAAATAAGCCTATTATTAAGAAATAGACTTATTTTTTTAGAATAAAGATAGTTGACTTGTTTCAGGCATACCTTCAAATATTCCCATAATTCTCATTTTATCTATTAGTGTTTGTGATACTTTACATCTTGTTTGAAAGTCTTCAATACTTACAAATTTAGCTTTCTTTGCTTCTCTTTCTATATTATTAGCAACTACATCTCCTAAACCATCTATAGTTTTAAATGGAGGTATTATAGTTTTATTATCTGCTACATCAAATAGTAATCCTTTACTTTTATATAAATCAAATTTAGCTATTTTTATGCCTCTTGCAGACATTTCTAGTGCTAATTTTAAACTTTCAAGGATACCATTTTCTTTATTTGTTGCATCATATCCTTTATTTTCAATTGCTATTAAAGCTTGTTTTATACTGTCATATCCTTTAATCATAGATTCTATATCAAAATCAGTTGCTTTTGTAGAAAACCATGAAGCATAGTAATATTCTGGCATATGTACTTTGTACCAAGCTATACGAAAGGCACTAATTACATACGCGGCTGCGTGGGCTTTAGGGAACATATATTTTATTTTAGCACAACTATCAATAAACCATTTTTCTATTCCTTTTTCTTCCATTGTCGCTTTATGTTTTTCCCATGTTTCTTTATCTTTAGAAGCTTTACCTTTTCTTACAAATTCCATTATTTTGAAGGCTTTTATTGGTTCTACACCATGATACATTAGATAAACCATAATATCATCACGACAACCTATTACTTCTTTAAATGGTACAACATTGTTAATTATTAAATCTCTAGCATTCCCTACCCATACATCTGTCCCATGAGATAATCCAGATATTTTAATTAATTCTGCAAATGTTGTTGGTTTTGTTTCTTCAACCATGCTTATTGTAAATGGTGTCCCAAATTCTGGGATTCCTAGTGTGCCTGTTTTACATAGTATTTGCTCTTCAGTTACTCCTAATGCTTTTGTAGAGGTAAATATGCTCATAGTTTCTTTATCATCAAGTGGTACTTTTAGAATGTCAGTTTTAGTTAAGTCTTGTATCATTCTAAGTTGTGTTGGGTCTGAGTGTCCTAAAATATCTAGTTTTAATAAATCTTGGTCTATAGCATGATAATCAAAGTGGGTAGTTCTCCAAGGACTTGTTGGGTCTTCTGCTGGAAATTGATATGGTGTAAAGTCTGATACTTCCATATAGTCTGGTACAACGACGATGCCTCCTGGATGTTGACCTGTTGTTCTTTTTACTCCAGTACAACCTATAGCTAATCTTTCTATTTCACAAGTTCTTTTATTAGTTATACCCTTATCTTCAAAATATCCTTTTACGAACCCAAATGCTGTTTTATCTGCGACAGTACCAATTGTTCCTGCACGATATACATTATCTACACCAAATAGTACTTTTGTATACTCATGTGCGGATGCTTGATTTAAATCCGAGAAGTTTAGGTCAATATCTGGTACTTTGTCTGCATTAAAACCTAGAAATGTTGCAAATGGCATATCTTGACCATCTTTATACATAATTTCACCACATACTGGACAATTTTTGTCTGGCAAATCAAAACCACTTGAATACGTTGCTCCCAATTCATTACCTTTATCATCTTTGAAGATACTATGTTTGCATTTTAAGCAACGATAATGTGCTGGTAGTGGGTTTACTTCTGTAATTCCCATTAGAGTTGCTACGAATGAAGAACCAACACTACCACGAGAGCCTACTAAATACCCTTCATCATTTGAATGTTTTACTAATCTTTGAGCTATTAAATAGATTGGGTCAAATCCTCCTCCTATTATTCCTCCTAAATTTTTATTAATTTTTTTCTCAACTTTTTCTTCTGTTATTTCTCCATCTAATTCGTCCCAATGTTTTTTTACATATTCCGCGACTAACTCTTTGACTGAATCATATCCTTCTTTGATAGTTTTATGAATATTTATAAATATTTTATTTAACAATATGTCTTCTTCTATATTATCTTCTTTAAATTTCTCTTCATAACATTTATATACAATATCCCCATATAATTCTTTAGCTATTCTTTCTTCTATATTATACGGTAAATTTTCTCCATACCAAGAGGTTGCTTTGTCATATACTAAATCAGTTACTACTCTTTTACAATTTAGATAGCTTTTACCATCATCACTTTTTACACGTGGAGAAAATGGTATTCCTCCAGTATCAATAATTACTTCTATTTCATCTACCATATCTAGTATTTTGTTAGTATTTGTTACTACTATTTCATATGCTAAATCACTGTTTAGAAATGAGAAATTAGATAGCATTTCATTGGTAGTACGGAAGTGTTGTGATGGAATATTTTTTATATTACTTTTATTAAGTGGATGTCTTCCTCCTCCAGGTATTTTTTGGTTAACTATTATTTCTCTATATATTTTATCTTCTTTTTTAAAATGATGGACATCTCCTGTTGCTACTAGTATTTTACCAGTTTCTTTTGTGGCATTAATTATTTTTTTTAAGTGAGATTGAATTTCTTCCATACTAGAGAAATCAGATGTTTGAATTAAATGGTCATATACTTCTGGGGGTTGAATTTCTATATAATCATAAAAATTAATAATATTAGTTAACTCTTGTCCTTCTTTTCTTCTTGCTTCTAGGAATACTTCACTTTCATAACAACCACTTCCAATTAATAAGCCATCTCTTAATTCATTTAATTTACTTCTTAATATTCTTGGTGTTTTATATAAATAAGTTGTATTTGCTAAAGAGATTATTTTAAATAAATTTTTTAATCCTTGTTTATTTTTAGCTATGGCATTAAAATGATATGTACTACCAAATTTATATATTTCATCTTTTGTTATTAATTTTTCTAAATCATTTATTGTATTATAGTTCTGTGATGATAATTTTTCTATCATTTTATGAAATACTTTAGCGGTTCCTTCTGCATCATAATCTGCTCGATGGTGAGCATCTTCATCAAATGGGACATTATATCTTTTTACTAATGCTGATAGACTGTGTCGTGCATATCCTTGGTCTAGGGCTCGTGATAATTCTAATGTATCTATTACTGTATTTTTTAAATTCCCTAAGTTATATTTTTTTAAAGCCATTTCAATAAACGATATATCAAACTTGGCATTATGTGCTACTAAAGGAAGGTCCCCTACCCATTCTAAGAATCGTTTTGTTACTGTTTTTTCATCATCTTTTCCTTGTAGCATATCATCTGTAATACATGTTAATTCGGTTATTTTTTTTGGAAGAGGCATTTTAGGGTCTATTAATTCATCAAAACGGTCATATATTTCTCCATTTAAAATTTTAACCGCGCCTATTTCTATCATTACATCTTTACCACCAGCATTAAAACCCGTAGTTTCTGTATCAAAAACTACATAAGAAGTATCAGTTAGAGACTGATTAGTTCCTCTTATTACTATATCAACTGTATCATCAACTAGAGTAAGTTCAGTACCATATAGTCCTTTAAAGTGTTTAGAAATATCATCTTGTTTTTTATTATACTCATTTATTATTCCATAGGCAATTGGAAAGGCTTGACATCCATTATGGTCGGTTATAGCAACACCACGATAACCCATTTTAATGCATTTTGATACTAATTCACACGTATGTTTTCCTAAATCTATACCAGTTATTCCATCCATTTGACTCATCATTGTATGTGCATGTAACTCTACTCTTTTAACTTCTGCATCATCTATTATTTCTTCATTTAATTTTATATCTATTTTTTCTATGTCATTGTATTTGGTTATTAGAGTTAATTCATTAGCATATTTATCCATACTAACTTTACCATAAAAATGATACCATGATTTTTCTTTTAAATAATCTTTAATTTTTTGACATTCTTCTATATCTTTAGTAAATAATTTAACATAAATACTGTTTTCTAAGTCAGTTACTTTTATGGTGAATATTTTATATCCACTTTTGGCTTCAAACAGGTCTATACCAAATATCATTCCTTCTATTGTTATATTATCTGTTTCATATATAATATCATCAATTTTAGTAATACTATTGTCTTTTTTAGGGCGATACTTAGGTTTTTCTTGATTTTTGCTTAATGTGGATGAGTTTATTTCTGAAAATATTTTACTAACAGTTACATTTTTTTCTTGCTCAATGATATTATTCAACTCTTTATTATCTTCTATATTAATCTTAACTTCGTCTATATAATATCCTCTTCTTCTTAAGTCGTTTTTTA
Source organism: uncultured Muribaculaceae bacterium (assembly GCA_964616645.1). GTDB lineage: Bacteria > Bacillota_I > Bacilli_A > RF39 > UBA660 > JAEDMO01. The sequence continues at coordinate 14,341 of CAZTUM010000015.1, forward strand.
AATCATTACTTATTTTTTTTATATTAGCGTATTCTATTTTGTTATAAGCAGATATTTGAAGTTTATTATTTTCTATATTTACTTTTTTATCATTTAAACTACATAGAGATTTGTTTTTTGTACAATATGAAACAATAATATCATTATAATGCTCTTCTAAAAGTGATAATTCAATGTTTCTTGGATTAATTATTAAATCTATAGTAGATATTTTATTAAATTTATTTTTTAATTTAACATATAAATCATTATAAACGGCAGTATTAATATTATTTTGAGTTTCTATAATAAATAACCAAAGTTTATTATTATCATATACTTCTACTCTATTAATTTTAGCGTTATCAAAGTATTTTAAGTATTCTTCATCTAGTTTTATTTCTTCTAATAGTTTAGTTAATTTGTTATCCATATTTTACACCTACCTACATATACTTAGTATAACATAATATGTAATATATAATTAAAACAAATTGTTGTTTTGACACTTTTTTATTAATTATATTTTTATCTGTTATGATATGGTAATGTTATCTTTTTTTAGTTTAAAAAAAATGGACTAATCCATTTTATATTTATTACATGTTATGTTTTCTGTATATTTTTTTATTAATTGGTTATCTTCTATTTCATAAGTATAATTTGTATATACTACTTTGTATTCATTTTCTTCATCATTGCATATTGTACTTTCTGATAAGTATTTTTGTATATATATTGAGTTGTCTTCTTTAAGTATTATTTTAGATTCTGTTGTTTCTAATAAAGTTTCTGCTTCATTGTTAAAGATTATTATATTAGATGTTTCCATTTGGTCATTATTTTCAATATAAGCATATATAATATCATCATTTAATTTATTGAATTTTGGATAATTGAGAGTATTTCCTTCTACTGAGAATAGACTAGATACTACTTTTTTATTGTTTATAAAAATATTAGTAGTTAACTTATTATCTTTTTGATTAAATGTAATGTTTGCTACTATTTCTGATGATGTTTGGTTTTCATCTTCTTTTATAGTATAATCACTTATTTCACAATTGGTAATTGGAATTACTTTTGATAAATCATCTACTTCTCTTAAACATTCTTTAGGTATTTCTTTGAAATGCACTGTATTATTTGCTAGTATATCCGCTTGTAGGCGTTTTTGCAATATATCTTTAACTACTAAAAAAGAACATACTCCCATTGTTAATATTAGTACAATTATTAATGTATATAGTATTATTTTCGTGTTTTTGGTAGTTTTTTTCATATTTTTCACACTCCTATTATTAGTATAACATAATAATATCAATTTATATAAAAAAATTTTTTAATTATGTTAATTTGTTTTAATGTAAAACAAAGGAAGCACTATATAAGAGCTTCCTATCTATATAAACACATACTTATGTGTATGTGGCTTTGTAATATTATATGTTTGTTATATATATGTGTGATTATTTATTATTAGATTTATGCTTGATTACTAATAATATATAATATTCAATTTGTTTTATTTTATACCTGTTAATTATATTTTTTTCTATGGTGGGCATGTTTCTAACTCCAATATATTTTTCTTAATCTTAAATATAACACTTCCATCTTCATCTGTTCTATATATTTTTGAGGTGTTTAAATTATCTAATACACTATCATTAGGATGACCATACCTATTATTCTTACCAACACTAATTATAGAATATTTTGGGTTTATACTATCTATAAATTCTTTACTACTACTTGTCTTACTTCCATGATGTCCCACTTTTAATACATCGATATCTTGCAGATTATATTTTTTTATTAAATCCTCTTCTACTTCTACTCCTGCATCTCCCATAAA
>CAZTUM010000016.1:0-14826 GCA_964616645.1 uncultured Muribaculaceae bacterium
TTGCTCCATTTTTATCCATTGATATTGCTGTAATTATTAACTAACGAAAATATTCAATTGCAAAAATCGACAATATATGATAAAATTAATTTATAAAAATAGTAGAGTGAGGGATACAATGGCGGTTAGTGAAGTGGTAGTAACAGGAGAAAAACTAAGAAAAAGAAAGAAAAGATTAAAAATAACTAAGATAGTTATATTAGTACTATTATTTATATTAATAAGTCTATTTTTAATTTTAGAATTAATCTATAAAGGAGGTAAATTTACCGTAACATTAGACCCTAACTTCTCATTAAAAAGCAAAATTGTAATCTATGAAAGCTTAGAAGAAAAAAGAAGTCAAAGAAAATTATATGCAAGTGAATTAGAATTCATGGATAATATTTCAATTGATTGGCTACCAGCAAATATTAATGAAGAAAAAGAAGGTTCACATAATGGAGATAATTATATAGCATATACATTTTATATTGAAAATCAAGGAGATGATACAATAGACTATTGGTATCAAGTAGTAATTGATGATGTAATTAAGAATGTAGATGATGCAGTAAGAATAATGATATATCATAATGATAATAAAACGGTATATGCAAAAATAAATGAAGGATTGAATCAACCAGAAGAAGGTACTACTCCATTTTATTCAGATAAATATGCAGTTTTAGAAAATCGAGCTTCTTTTAAACCTAACGATATAGATAAATTTACCATTGTAATATGGCTAGAGGGTGATGACCCAGAGTGCTTAGATAATATAATCGGAGGAGAAATAAAAATGCACATGGAAATAATAGAAGAACACATAGACAAGGAATAGTGGTTAATCATGGCAAAGAAAAGTAAAAGAAAAAATAAATTATATTTTATGATATTATGGCTTTTTCTAGTAGGTATTTTATTTGGAAGCAGTACATACGCTTGGTTTACAACAAATAGAATCGTATATATTAGCTCACTAAATGTAAATGTTAAAGCAGAAGGTGGAATAGAAATATCCGCGGACGCTATGAAATGGAAAACGGTACTTGCAATACAAGATTTGATTGATGCACATAATGAAAATTATAAAACTAGTGTAAATCAAATCCCAAATACCTTAGAACCAGTATCTACAGGTAAAGAAATTGATACTAACACAGGCTTTTTAAATATGTATCATGGAACAGTAGAAATGAATACAAATTGGGAATATATTTTGCATTCAACTAAATTATTAGAGGAAAATACTACAAACGATACTGGAAAATATATTGCTTTTGATATATTTTTAAAAACGTCAACACCTACTGAATTATATTTAAGTACATCTTCAGGAGCAACATATACTGGTACTAATAGTACAGGATTAGAAAATTCTGCTAGGATAGCATTCTTAATTGAAGGAAATGCAGAAGAAACTACTAATATAGAGACTATTCAAAAATTAAAAAATGCTACTAAAGAAACTACCTATATATGGGAACCTAACTATGATACTCATACAGAAAAAGCTGTGGAACATGCCTATAACGTATACAACATAGTAACCAAAACATCGAAAGGAAATATAATCCCTTATGATGGAATTATACAAGAATTTGATAAAGATAAAAATATCACAGTAACAACTGCTAATGCCACTAACTATCCACAATATTTTAAAACTGTAAATATAGATTATGCCACACAAAAAGATTTTACTGAAAACGTTCAAATATTTAGTATTCCAAAAGGTATAACTAAAATAAGAATTTATATGTGGATAGAAGGACAAGATGTAGATTGTGAAGATAATGCTAATACTGGTAATTTTTCTTTTAATTTACAAATAACTACTAATAAAAAATAAAATATAACCAAGAAAGGGGTAGACTATGATACAAATAATTAAGAAATATCATTTAACAAATATAGCACTTATATTAATCTTAGTAACACTCTTTTCATTTGGTATTGAAGCATATATTACAACATATGGAGATTATGTAAGTAGTTTTAATGAACAAAGTGGTATATCAAATGATGTAGTATATGTAAATGATGCCCAAAGTGATTATGATTACTATATGGGACTGAATTATACGCAAAGTACCGATGGTACATTACCCACTCTTGTTAGCAAAAATGTATATACCTCTAAAAATTTAGTAGAAGTATCAATAACTTATAAAGGAATAGATATAGAGGGTAATAATACTGCATATGTATCACAAACAGAGAGACAAACAACATATGTATATTATAAAATATATCCTGTAAACAACAATGACACTGAAAGCACAACTGATGATTATATAGAAATAGAATTAATTGATAACCCATTTACAGATAGACCAACTGATAAAGGCTTTAATGGATGGGTAACAAATTATCTAAATGCATATATAACCTATGATGATGAAATATATACAAGATATGCTAAAATACCAATAACGTATACGGATAACATACCAGATAAAATAGAAATAACTTTTAATGCAAGTTGGATTAATGCAAATGTTCAATATTTATCTCAAAGAAATAATTTTGACAGTGCAATAAGTAATTTAAATAGGAAAGGATTATATAAATTAACAGGTACAGTAGAAGTTTATGAAGATGTAAGTAATTATTATATCCAGCAAACTATAGATAGATACGAAAGCTATCCATCTGGGGCGGTTAATAATCAAGGAACTAGTTTACGTAACTGGTGTAATAATCGTAATGGATGTACATATTACATATTATCTGAAGATGCTACTTATAATCCTGAAATTACCTATTATACTCTTACTAATAGAAACATGACAGAATACACAGTACAAATAATAGGATATGAAGAGCTAGAACCCTTAGAACCTGATACATCAGTAAGTGGATATTTTAGGGAAAAAGATATTGCATACAACTCTTCATACGCAGGATATTATGATGATGAAGGCATATATTACTTAGAAGGAACATGTACTACTACAGATGGGTGTACATACTATGAATTAATACAATATTATGATGAAGACGGAACTATTGAAACTTCACAAGAAGATGAAGAATACTACTACTTAGTTACTAGAGATACCAATATAATAGTATTTAACCAAAATTCATCATCTACCTGGTCAAGTTATCAGTCAAAACCATTTACCCTAACAAGTATGCACAATGGAAATAATTATGTAAATTCTGCAACTTGGTCAATTGCAAGAAATACAATAAATGTTTACGATGATACTAGAATAGAAAATATAAAAATATATTCTACTAGTACAAAAACCACATCAGAAGTAACACCAGGTTCAAATAATCAAAGTACAATATATGGTAATTGGCATAACCTAAAATTAGGAAGAGGAATAACTGCATATGGAACAAATTATGTAAATTTTTCTGCTATAATAGGAGGAAACTCATCTTCTGTAGGAAGTGCAACTGATTTAATTAGATATAAGCTAGTAGTAGAAAGTGGTTATTATAATTCCACAGGATTAACAACAGGTACATCAGGAGGTACAATTTATACAAATGCAATAGGAATATATGGAAATGATTACGATAGAGTTAATAATGATAATACACTATTAGATATACGACATTGTGCTTCTGGAAGTTGGGCTGGTACAATTAACAGTGGAAGCGCTAATGAAGTAGCATTACATACTATTGTTAAAAGTGGTAGTATTGGTTCAAATCAATATGACTATGCAACTGGAATATATATTGGTGGAAGAAACAGTGGAACACATAACGCTCCAAGAAGTATTATTGTAGAAGGTGGATATATATATAACCTAATCGGAGGCCCCTTAACGGCACAAAATCGTTCTGATAAAAATGATACATATATGTATATAAAAGGAGGAACAATAGACATAGTAATCGGGGGTGCTGGGAGGTCAGAAACATATGGTAATCGTATAATTCAAATGACAGGAGGACAAGTCAACTATAGTGTATTTGGAGGTTCAAATGGTATACAAGGAAGTAATACTACAAATACACAAGGAACTATTGATGGTAATACTTATGTCTATATAGGTGGTAATGCTATAGTAGGAGAAGAAAGCCTAGTAAATAACAATACAATCGAAAGTAATTCAAATGTAGAATCAGGAAGTGTATTTGGAATAGGAAATGGTAATGAAAATTACGAAGAAATAGGTTCAGCAAATAACTCTAATATAATAATTACTGAAAATGCCATAATAAGAAGAAATGTCTATGCAGGAGGAAATTATGGTGCTGTAGGGATTAACAGTGATTCAGAAGAAAGTACTAGTAATATTATAATACAAGGAGGAATTATAAAAGGCTCTGTATATGGAGGAGGAAACAACAATGGTTCTGGGAATACAACTGTTAACTCAACAGTAAACATAACCATGACTGATGGAGTAATTAACGGTTCATTATACGGAGGGAGCAATCAATTAGGAACTATATATGGAAATACAAATATAAACATAACAGGAGGAATTATAAAAGGCTCTGTATATGGAGGAGGACAAGGTGGTTATCTATCAGATACTCAAGCTGGTACATACGTATCAAAAAATATAAATATAATAATTGGTACCCTCGATGCAGATGAGGAACTAACAATTCATAACAATGTCTATGGAGGTAGTGCATTTGGTACAGTAAATGGTACTACTAATTCCACTATTGTATCTGATTATAATACTAAAGTTACAGTTAATAATGGTAATATAGAAGGCTCAGTATTTGGAGGAGGACAAGGAAGTGATACATATACTCCTTACGTAATGGGAAATATAGATGTTTTAATTAACGGTGGTACAATTAATAAAGTATTTGGTGGTAATGATGCTGCAGGGACTCCAAATGGATATGTAAAAGTATATCTAAATGGAGGAGAAGTAAATGAAACATACGGAGGAGGAAACAAAACAGGTGTAAATACCACTAATGTATATCTACAAGGAGGTAACTCTACAAATATTTATGGAGGTTCAAATCAAAGCGGGGATGTAGAACAATCAAATATATACACAACAAGTGGAATAGCAAATACAATCTATGGAGGTAACAATCAAGGAGGAACTACCAAAACTACTAACATCACAGTAGATGGAGGTATAATTGACACAATCTATGGAGGAGGAAAAGTTGCTACAACATCTACTACTAACATCTACTTAAATAAAAGCGAAGTAAACAACGTTTATGGAGGAGGAGAAACCGCTGATATTGAAGATAGCACTAATATATATTTGCAAGGAAGTAAAATAGCAAATATTTATGGAGGTTCAAATCAAAGTGGGGATGTAGAACAATCAAATATATATACAACAAGTGGAATAGCAAATACAATCTATGGAGGTAACAATCAAGGAGGAACTACCAAAACTACTAACATCACAGTAGATGGAGGTATAATTGACACAATCTATGGAGGAGGAGACAAAGCAAATACAACTACAACAAACATAACCGTAGAAAGTACTGACAATGAAATTAATAATATCTATGGAGGAGGTAACTCTGCATCAGTAGATACAACTAATATAAATATAAAAACAGGTAAAATAGCAAACACTTATGGAGGTTCAAATCAAAGTGGGGATGTTATAAACAGTAATGTTGACATTGTAAAAGGAGTAGATAACAATAATGACATTATTGCAAATATAACGTGGGAAGCTACTGATGCACAATCATGGCAAAGTACAACATACAAAACCTATGCAAAAATAAATATTAATTTACAAAATAACACTACTAATGATTTGGATTATTGGTTATTAAAATTAAACATTCCATCATCAGAAATATTTTCTAACTATACATCAAGTAATATAGTTAAAGATGGGGATATATATACTATTGACCAAGAAAATAAATATTATGGTACAAATACAATTACCCAGGGAGGTAACTATACATTTGAAATAGAAATATTATCTAATATAGAAAAAGATGATTTTGATATAGGACACATTTTCAAGTCAGGAGACTATGTACAAAGAAAATATGTAGAAGCGGAAATAACTAATGTTTATGGAGGAAACAATAAAGGAGGTACTACACAAAATACAGATGTATATGTAGAAGAAGCAATAATAGAAAACATCTATGGAGGAGGGAATGAAGCAACTAGTACCCAAAGCAAAGTATACATAATAAACAGTACAATTAAAAATGAAGTATACGGAGGAGGCAATCAAGCCAAAGTAGAAGGAAATACAGATATAGATGTAATATCAACACAAATTAACAATAGTATCTATGGAGGAGGAAATGCTGGAGTAGTAGAAGGTAACACTAATCTATATATATCAAATGCAACTATATTAGGTAGTGCATATGCAGGAGGAAATGGAACTACTGCAGTAGTAGAAGGAAATACTCTAGTAAATATAGATAACAATACCAAAGTAACTCACCATGTCTTTGGAGGAGGAAATGCCGCGGCAACTGGTACAGAAAGTGAAAATAATTCAAACAGTATTGTAAATATTGCAGGTGCTACAATAGAAGGAAATGTTTACGGAGGAGCCAATACATCAGTAATTAATGGTTATGCCAATGTTAATATAGGTACTCATGCAGTAAGCGAAGATAATTTAATTAAGAGTGATATTATAATAAAAGGAACAGTTTTTGGTGGAGGAGAAGCCAACGCACAAAGTTCACAAATATTTGACTGGAATTTCATAAGTGTAACCGCAGGAATAAATGTATTAATAGACGGAAAATCACATGATACATTTACTATAGAAACATCAATATTTGGAAGTGGAAATGCCTCTTCAAGTTCAGGTATAAGTAACGTTACTATTAAAAATTATGGAACAATTAATAATTACAAAAAAAATGTTTCTATTCAAAGAGCAACATACGTAACAATAGATAATTCGGTAATAGAATTAGAAGGTATAGCAGACCGTACTAATGAACTTTTTTCAGATGTACCATTTACAATTGCTAGAGTAGATGAATTAAAAATAAAAAATAACACAATACTATTTTTACAAACTAAAACAAATCTATTAAAAGCATTTACTAGCTTAGTAGATGTATATGATACTGATACAAATACTTATAAAGAAGAAATAGCTAAAGTTACAATAAATGATGAAACAGGAGAAATTACTAGTAATGTAAATAATAGACTATATATATGGGAAAGTGAAAATGTAAATATTTTATTAGATATTGCAGGAACTAGTTATGGTAAAGTAACAGGAATGACTTTCTTTGGAATGTTTAATCATGATAGAAATGGTAATGTTGAAATGGGAATGTATTCACCTAATTATAATGAAGGTAGTGAAATTAGTAGTAATGTATTAAGTTACTTCTCAGATGGTGCATATGTAACAGGATTACATGCAGTAAATCACGATATTACAGTAGATGGTTTTTACACAAATTATGAAAATGAAGAAAACCAAGGATACATAAACGTAAACTATATAGACCCAACAGCACTAGGAGACAATTGTTACAAATGGGTAGTTGGAGCACCAGTATTAGCATATGAAATAGAAGATTTAAAAGCATCAAAATACTCTACATTAGGAACTGTTGAATTACCATTAAGTGATTTTGCAGACCCTAATACTAAATTCTATATAGAAGGTTTTGCATATAATGAATTAGACCCAGAAATATCATTAGTGGACTCTTATGATATTCCAAGAATAGCTTCTGATACCACTCTCGCAGATACTATAATGAGTTTAGTTATGGAAAGTAGTAACATTGGATGGATTACTAAAGGTAGTACCACATTTAAAACAGATGGAAATATTCCAACAGGAACATTAGAATATGAAAGTGAAAACTCAAGTACTATTCCAACTTTATTATTTTATCTATATCACTCTAAAAATATAAGTACAACAGCTAGATTAGGTAAAGTAAAAATATCACTTAGAATAGAAACCCCAATTAATGAAATATCAAGTAAATTTACTGACTTAAATATAATAATTAATCTATCAAGAGCATTAATTAATACAAACGATTATGAAGGTGCAATAACCGCGGGGAAAAAATATGAAATGTTTGCTAGTACAACAACAAATATAACTAATAAAAGTAGTATAAGTACATATTTTTCATTATATGTTCAAAGTGATACTAACTTTTATAAAGAAGGATATCATAGAAGTTTAATTTCAAATTATATTTTACCAATAAATACTAAAATAACTATGATAGATTATGCTAATAGTGATATACCAGAATATTATTATTACATTGTAACACAAGAAGATTATTCTGTATCAGAAATAGAATATAATCAATATGGTGAAGTATCATATAATTTATCAAATTTTATCAAAATGGGTAGTACAAGTGAAGAAAACAATTATAATGATGCGAGTGCTAATATAAATTATTATAATCAGTCAACATCTATTGTGGAAGAAGAATTTATATTTATTGTAGACTATAGTGATTCAGATATAAACGAAGATAAAAAAGACCTATATCTCTTCTTAGAATTAAGAGATAGTAATTCTCAAGTATTAGTAAGTGTTCTACCTCAACAACAAAACGTTATGAAATATAATATATATAATAATAGTGATGGAATAATTGATGTATCAGCACAGTTAAGTGATACTAACTTATATTTAGGACATAGTACTATTTTAAATGTTACAACGGATTTTATTCAAAGTACAAACCAAACAGTATCTATATATGATACAAGTTACTTTGATAAAAAACTAGGAATTAAAATATCTATATTTGATGAACATAACAATCAAGTTAGTGGAGCAGACTTATTAGGTGTAACATTTACATATAAAAATACAGTTTATCACCCTAGACTAGATGGAACAGTAAGATTTAATCTAGCTTCCAAAGTCGCTAATGTATCTTCTCCTATTACAATAAATACACAAAATAGTAATCTAGCAAGTGGTAAATATACTATTAAAATAGAATCTTTTGCATCTGCAGATGGTATATATTATGGTTTAATAGCCTCTGATTCTACTACAGTTGAATTAAACATAGTAGATACAATATATGGACTAAAAGTAAATATTAAAGAACAAATGCAAACAGTTGATAAAGATACAGGACTTACATTATTTGATAATAATGCCCTAATTACAAATATAGAATATTCATCAGGATTAACCAATCCAAACATTAGAATATCATTATATCGAAGAGATTATACATCGATAATTACTAATCTTTATAATAAAGTAAATATAAAAGATTATGTAACTAATAATTATGAAGAAACAGATATAGAATATGAATATTATTTATCTAAAAATCCAACTAGTACATTTAGCTCATATATATATTTAAAACCTAATCTAAAAACAGGAACATATAAATTAGTATTCAGTCTATATGATGGAAATGTTTATGTTGGAGATGTATATCAATATATAATCATAAAATAAATGAAAATTAGTAGTGAAATCTACTTTTTTTTCATATACATGTCTAATAAATGTATAAATTCTAGTAATAAATAGACTTTTTAATAGTTATTTGTTAAAATAATATATGAGTAGGGAGTGGTATAAATGGAACAAAATAAATTAAATATAACTAAATTAACTCATCAAGATTTATTACAATTACATAAATTAATTACAGATTATTTAAAAGAATTAGAAACTCAATTAAACGAAATTAAAAAGGAAGTTGATAAAAATGATTGAAGAAATTACAAATGAAATAGCACAAGATAAAGAAATATTAAAAACACTACCTAGAAATAATATTAAAAATACAAAAATATATTTACAAAAATTACAAGAAACAATTAATAAATATGAAAATTATAAAAATCAAACATACACAGAAATAAAAACTAGAACAAATAATATTAAACAAATACCCGTAAATAACAAAATTAATGAATTAAAAGAACAAATAAATAACATAAAAAACATAATGTATCTATATAATGACTATAAATTACCAATATCAAAAATGAAAATAGATATATTAATACATCAACTCAATCATTTTGATAAATTAAGCTTAGATAAAGTAAATGAATGTATATATAAATTAATTACTATATATAAAGAAACAAAAATAGATATATCACTAGATGATTTTAAATATAGTATTTTTGCATATGAATATATGAATGAATATTTAAATGAATTACAAAATAATAATTATAATAATACAAAACTAAATGAATGTTTTGAAAAAATATATTGGAAATGTCCCGATTTAATTATTCATCTAAAATTATGCTTTATTTCACTATATTATAAAAATATAAAAAAACAAGAGAAATATTTAAATGAATTGAAAGAAGAAAATACATTTGATATAAATAAATATTATGAATTAGTAAAAGAATATGATGAAACAATAAATACTGACCCTCTAACTATATTAAATAGTTTTATAACAAAAGAGTTAAATATAAAAGATTATGAAGAAGATAAAATAAATAAACTATATGCTGAAATAATAACAAATCAAACTAATGATACATCACTTGATATTAAAAAATTATCATACACACTAAAAGAATACAATAGTTACTTAGAATATAGTTATTTAACTTTAGATATTAAAAAAATATATGAACAAAAAAAAACTTATAAAGATTGTTCCAAAAAAACTCTTAAAGATATATATAAAAAAGAAAAAACTTTATCTAAATATAATAAAAAATTATTTAAAATATGGAATAAATTTAATAAAGAAAATAAAATTAACAAATATAGTATAGCACTTAATAATTTAATTAAAGAAATAAATAATAGTTATAATGAATTAGATAAAGATTTATTTAAAGAAAAAATATATAACAATATAAACGATACATCTACTATAATAGATGTTCTATCTCTATGTTACTCTGATTATAATTATTTAACAAATATAATTAAAGAAAATAATGAAGGTATAACTGATATAGAAATATCAAAAATTATAGATAACTTATTTAATTTATTAGCAAGTCCATATAATACAATTATAAATAACATGCCATTTCTAACTACAGAAGATTTACAAAAAGTAATAACTGATAAATATAATCTAACTAATATAAATATTACCTCAACTAACTTAGAAACAAATAATATAATTAACTATATTAATACAATTAATACAATAATAACTTATCAAAATATTATAAAAAGCAATTTAAAAGTAAAAGATATAGAATTAGTTTTAGAATCTACTAATATACTTTAACATAGTAAATTTATTTATTAAAATATTGCATAATCATAAAAACTATGATATACTTTAAACGGTGGTAGAAATGAAGAAATTCTTTAAAATATTATTATATATTCTGCTAATTCCATATCTTTTTGTAGCAATATTTTTAACTGTATGCCTATTAAATTATAATGATTATAATGTAACTGAAATTTCTGGTAAATCATTTATACTAATAAGAGATGATAAATTAGAACCAACATACAAAAAAAATGATTTAGTAATTGTAAATAAAAATAATTTAAATGAATTAAAAGAAAATGATGATATATTTTTTTATAGTAAAGGTGATGGAGAAATTAATGTAAATATTGGCAAAATTAGTGAAATAAAAATGATTACTGATAGTGAAGCCACGATTATAGTAGAAGGAGACCATCCTATAACTAGTAAATTCTTTATAGGGAAGGTAGAAACAAGTAATATATATAACGATATAGGTGGTATATTATCTGTATTAGAATCAAGATGGGGATATTTATTCATAATAGTATTTCCTATATTACTGTTATTTATCTACGAAATATATGCATTTATAATGGAATTAAAAACTCCTATAGAGAGTGAATAATATGAAAAAAGTGATATTGTTTATTTCTGTTGTAATGCTTTTTTTTACAACATATCAAATAGTAAATACATATGCATCATTTGAAAGTAATAAAGATTATAATGTTAATAGTAATTTAGCAAAATGGATAATAGATATTAATGATATAACTATACCAAGTGTAAATACTTTTACTATAGAAAATATTTCTTATGATGAAAGTGAATATGTAAAAGAAAATAAAATAGCACCAGGTATATGTGGATATTTTGATATAGAAATATTGGCTAGTGATATAGAAGTTTCACTAAGATATGATATAGAAATAGATAAGACTATAGTAGAAGGAACATCGTTTTATATAGATAAAATAGAAGAAATAAATAAAAATAAATTAGTATTAAGTTATAAAAATGTATATACTGGAACAATACTTTTAAGTGATGAGGATAAAAATAATCTTATAAGAATTAATATATGTTGGCAAAATAATGAAGAAAATAATGAAATAGATAGTACTATAGGTACAAGTAGTGATAATCAGTTAAATATACCAATTAACATTAAATTATTACAATATTTAAATGAAACAATACCAATATATGAAGATAATGAAGAATAGATAGTGGGGTTATATAATGTTTAAATATAAAGATAAATTACTAAATATTATTTTCTATATTTTAATATTAATAATCACTCTAGCTATTTTTTTTGCTATATATAACTATATCTCTTTAAAAGTATTAAAAAAAGATTATACAAATATATTTGGATATACTATATTTGAAGTAGCATCAGGTAGTATGAGTGATACAATAAATATAGGCGATATAGTAATAGTTAAAATAAATTCATCTTTTGAAGAAAAAGATATAATAACATATAAATATAATAATGAATTTATAACACATAGAGTAATTAGTAAAGAAAAAAATAAAATTATAACTAAAGGGGATGCTAATAATAGTAAAGACAACCCAATAGAATATGATATGGTAATTGGTAAAGTAGTAAAAGTAATAAAAAATATAGGTATATGGAAAAAAGTTATACTAACACCTAAAGTACTATTTTCAATTATTATCACAGTTGTACTATTTTGCTATTATTTTTCAAAAAAGGAAGTGTGATAATAATGAAGAAGAAACATAATACATTTAAATTATTAATATTAACTCTATTTTTAGTAATAGTAATATGTATTACACCAAAAACATTTTCAAGATATGAAACAAATGTAACAGGAAATACTAAAGTAGAAACAGCATTTTATGTATTAAAAACAGATTATCAATATCAGACAATAACACTACCTACAATGGTACCAAGAGAAGAACCATATACATATACATTTAGTATTTCAAATAATAAAGATGGTAAAAGATTAGAAACAAGATTAGTATATAACATATCAATAAGAACTACAACTAACTTACCATTAACATATGAATTATATAAAAATGAAGAGGATATAACAGATGCAACAAGTATAAAAAATACTGATGATATAACTAAAGATGAATATGGTACATATTTTAGAATAATAACTACTAATCGTGAATATTTTAGTTATTTATACGATGAAACAAATATATATACACTCGTAGTAAATTTTCCTAGTGAATATAATAGTGCCCAATACCAAGATATTACAGAGTTTATAGAAATAACAATAGACTCTAAACAAATAATAGATGAAGATTAATATAAATTAGCCTATATTATTTTAAAAGGGTTTCGACAAAAAGTGACAGAAAAATCAAAATTAGTATTGCAAAAAGAAATTAACTATGCTATAATCTAACTATATGATAGCATACAGGCGTTATGTATATAGAATAATAAATAGGATAGGTAAGGAGTATGGCATGGAAAATATAAATGAATTAGATATTAATGAGCAAAACCAACAAGAAGAAGAAAGAAAAAAAAGAGCTTTGATAATATTAAGAAGAAGAAAAAGAAGAGGTAGGAAATTATTCTTATTACTTTTAATATTAGTTATGACAGGTATAATGTTAACTACATCAACATATGCATGGTTTACTTCTAATAAGACTGTATCAGTAAGTGATGTTCAAGTAAATGTAGCTTCAAAAAATGGTATTCAAATATCTGCTGATGGTACTAATTGGAAATCAATTGTTCAATTAACAGATTTGACTGGAGCAAAAGCAACATATGCAGGTGCAATAAATCAAATACCAGATACAACAAGTACAATTGAACCAGTATCTAGTGCATTAAATGTTAATACAAATGGTCAAATGGAAATGTTTTATGGAGTAGTAGAAAGTTCAGAAGTAAAAGATAGCTGTTCTGTAGGTGGAGGAGCATATACTACTCAAGATGCTTGTGAAGCACAAGGTGGAACTTGGACAGCAGGTACAGAAGGACAATATATATTAACCGCAACTAAAGAAACAGATGCTCATGGTACAACAGGAAAATACGTTGCATTCGACCTATTCTTTAGAGTAGACCAAGAAACACAAGTATATTTAGCATCTGATGGTTCTGGTGTAACAGCAACAGGAACAGATACAGGTATTAAAAATGCTTCAAGAATAGCTTTTGTTGAATTAGGAAACACAGCATCAGGGTCTGCATTAGCCACAATTCAAGCATTAAATTCAGGTGCAGGGTCAAACGTATACTTATGGGAACCAAACTATGATATACATACATCATCTGGGGTTACAAACGCTAAAGACGTATATGGAATAACTACTACTACAACTGGAGGAAGTTTAATACCATATTCAGGTATAAAAACGGAAATAACTAAAGACCAAAATATATTACTAGGAGATGCAACACAAACCGAAAATGAAGCATTATTTACTGATGTTACACCTACTTATAAAACTGTAAATGGTTGGAGTGGAAAAGAACAAATATTCAAATTATCCGCAGGTATTACTAAAATGAGAATATATATGTGGGTTGAAGGACAAGATGTAGACTGCGAAAACACAGCATCAGGTGGTAATATAATTTATAGTTTACAAATAACTACAGAAGCTGATTAAAGCTTCTTTTTTTTAAATCAGTAAAAAAGAGTAAAAATAAATAATTAATAAAAAAGAGATATAATTTAATAA
>CAZTUM010000017.1:0-14756 GCA_964616645.1 uncultured Muribaculaceae bacterium
AAATAAAGGGATTGTGAGTGTTTTTTACGCCACAACTGACAAACTCAAGATTATATCATATTAAAAAAAGAAAAGATAGATAAAAAAAATAAATGTCATAATTTGGAATTAAATTAGACATATTATTTTATGTTTTATATTTATGAACCTCCTACTACTTCGTATGTATCTATAATTAGAAAAAAGGCATCTTTATCTATTTTTTTAATTACTTCTTTTAACATATAGTACTCACTAGTTGGAATAGTACACATTAGCATTTTTTGTTTATTATGTGTATAGCCTCCTGATGTGTTTATTTCTGATATACTGTGTGACAATTTATTGATTACATATTCTTTAATTTGAGTATCTTTTTTTGTTATGATATAGAATACTTTTTTATCAGATATTCCTAGTATAACATAATCGGTTATCTTACTTGATATATAGAGAGAAATTATAGCACATAATGATTTTGGTATACCAAATACTAAACTAGCTAATAAAATTATTATCATATTTAAAATTAAGCTTGATGTTCCTAAAGATATTTTCATGTATTTAGACATTATTTGATTTATTATCTGAGTGCCTCCCATAGAAAAACCATTTTTATAGACTATTCCAGAAGCTATTCCACCTAATACACCTCCAAATATAGATATTAGAAAAATACTATTGGTTTCTATATTAATTAAGATAGATATATTTGCAGTTAAGTTTATACATATAGGATATGCAATTACTCCTACAATAGTAGCAAGAGTGGTTTTTGTTCCTAAGAAGATTAAGCTTACTATTATTAATATTATTGATGATATTGTTATAAATAATGATGTATCTATTTTAAATAGATATCTTGCTATTAAAGATAGTCCACTTGTGCCTCCTGTTACTATGTCATAAGGTTTAAAGAAGAGGTTAAAACTTATTGCAGAGAGTAATACACCAATTATCATATAAAAAAATCTTATGGGATAATCTTTTTTTATTATATTTTTTATAAGTAGATTATAGTTAGTTGTGTTCATAATTTCCCCTCCTACCTACTTCGTAAGCATCTGTAGCAAGGAAAAAGATGTTTTTATCTATTGCTTTTAATCCTTCTTTTACCATGTAATAACTTCTAGTAGGTATAACACATAGTATTAATGTTTTTTTATCGTTTGAGTATCCTCCTTTAACATTTATAAGTGTTACTCCACTATCTATTAATGATAATAAAAATTTAGTAGTTTCTTGTTCTTTTTCTGTTATTATATAAAATGCTTTGCTTTGTGATATACCTAATATTACTTTATCAGTTAGAATACTAATTATATATAATACTATAAGTCCATACATAACTATATCCCAAGAGAAGACTAATTTACCAGATAAAACAATTAATCCATCAGTAATTTGCATAGAAGAACCTATACTTTTTTTAGTGTATTTAGATATGATTTGATTTATTATATCTGTCCCACCTGTAGTAAATCCTGTTTTATAGACTAGTCCATATCCAAATCCTGCTATTACTGCTCCAAAAATTGCTATTACTATCATTTCGGTACCATCTATATTTATATTTCTTGTTATTAACTCTGTTAAATATACGCATATTGGAAACATTATTGAACCTACGGTAGAATTTTTTGTTTTTTCTTTTCCTAAAGTAAAATAGCTTAATATTAAAAGTCCTACGTTTGCTAATAAAATAAATAATGATGGAGGTATCCCAAATTCATTTAATACAATTGATAACCCACTTACACCAAAACATACTATTCCATATTTTAAGAAGAACATGTTAAAAGCAAATGCTACAATTAAGCATGCTATAAACAGGTATATATATCTTTTTATCAAATTTTTATTACTTACTTCACTTGCTATTTCTTCAACTGTTTTCTTTTTTTTAAAAAACCACATATTATCTTTCCTCTCTTAAATATGAAGTTATAAACCCATCTAAATCTCCATCTAAAACTTTTTCTATATTACTTGTTTCATATGATGTATCATTATCTTTAACAAGAGTATATGGGCACATAATATAACTTCTTTTTGCATAACCAAAATTAATATTAATATCTTTTTTCATACCTTTTAATTCTTTATTTTGTTCTTCTTCTTTTAGAGCATATAGTTTACTTTTTAATATTAATAAAGCTTTTTCTTTATTCTGTATTTGGCTTCTCTCATTTTGACATGTTACTACTATTTTAGTAGGTATATGAGTAATTCTAACTGCAGAATCTGTTGTATTTACTCCTTGTCCTCCTGCTCCACTGCTACGATATACATCTATTTTTAAATCTTTTTCATCTATTTCTATATTATTATTTTGTTTTATTTCAGGTATTATAGTAACCGCTGCGAAAGAGGTGTGTCTTCTTGCTCCACTGTCAAAAGGACTTATTCTAACTAGACGATGTATTCCATTCTCTCCTTTTAAATAGCCATAAGCATTTTCTTTTTGTACTAAAATTGTTATGCTTTTATATCCTGCTTGTTCATTTATTTCTTTGTCTATTATTTCATATTTATATTCTTTTTTATTTAAATAACGTTGATACATTCTAGCTAGCATGGCGGTCCAATCACAACTTTCTATTCCTCCTGCTCCTGGATGTATTTCAATTATACAATTTAATTTATCATATTTGCCATTTAAATATGTTTCTAAAGATATATCATTTATCATATGTATTAGTTTATCATAATTTTGTTTAATTATGCAGAATATATCTTCATCTAATTCTTCTTCTAAAAGTTTTAATGTTTCTATATTATCATTTATTTCTTTTGTTATATTTAAAATCTTATTGACTGTATTTTTTAGATTAGATAGTTTTTCTATAGTAGTTGTTGCTATTTCTTTACTATCCCAAAATGTTGGATTATTTACTTCTTCTTCTAATATAGATATTTGGTATTGTTTGTTTTCTAAGTCAAAGAGACCTCCTAATATTATCTATTTCTGCTTTTAAGTTATTATATTTATTTAAATATTCTTTTATATCCATAGTAATTCTCCTTTATTTATATAATTATTGTAACATAAATTAGTTAAAAGATAAAGAATTATTATTAGTTTAATTTATTTATTATATATTTAAAAAAATAGATAATTTGAACTAAATCCCAAAAGTTGGGCAGTTTATGTTTATCTATTTTTTAGTTAATTATTTTTGTTTTTCATATGTGGAAATAGTATTACTTCCCTTATATTTTCACTGTTAGTTAGAAGCATTACTAGTCTATCTATTCCCATACCCATACCACCTGCTGGAGGCATACCATATTCTAAGGCTTCAACATAATCAATATCCATTTCTGTTGCTTCTTCGTTGCCTAATTCTTTTTCTTTTAATTGATTTTCAAACCTTTCATATTGGTCAATTGGGTCATTTAATTCAGTAAAGGCATTAGCATATTCACTGCCACATATAAATAATTCAAATCTTTGGGTAAATCTTTCATCTTTTTCATCTTTTCTGGCTAATGGGCTTATTTCAACTGGGTGACCATATACAAATGTTGGTTCTATAATTGTATCTTCTACATACTTTTCAAAGAAAGCATTTACTATATGGCCATATTGGAAATGTTCTTCAACAAATATATCATGCTCTTCTGCAAGTTTTTTTGCTTCTTCAAATGGCATATTTTCAAAGAAATCAATACCTGTTTTTTCTTTAATTGCATCAACCATGTGTAGTCTTTTAAATTTTGGTTTTAAAGAAATGTCATGTCCTTTCCATTTTAAGTCATATGTTCCTAATACTTCCATAGCTGCGTTTGCTATAATACCTTCTGTTAAATCCATCATACCTTCTAAATCAGAATATGCTTTATATACTTCAATCGTAGTAAATTCTGGATTATGGTTTCTATCCATCCCTTCATTTCTAAATAATCTTCCTATTTCGTATACTCCATCCATTCCACCTACTAATAATCTTTTTAGTGGAAGTTCTGTTGCTATTCTTAAATAAAATGGCATATTTAATGTATTATGATGAGTGGTAAATGGTCTTGCATTTGCCCCTCCTAAAGTACTTTGCAATACTGGTGTTTCTACTTCTGTGTATCCTAAATTATCTAAATAATGTTGAATTGAACGAATAATTTTAGGTCTTGTAAAAGCTACTTTTCTAGCTTCTTCATTTACTATTAAATCCACATATCTTCTTCTAAATCTTTCTTCCACATCTACTAGACCATGATATTTATCTGGTAATGGTCTTAATGCTTTTACAAGGTGAGTATAGTGATTGGCTTTTACTGATAATTCTCCTGTATTAGTTCTAAATACTATCCCATCTATACCTACTATATCTCCTAAATCGGCATCATCAAATAATTCATATTCATCATCACCTATAACGTCTTTTCTTACATATATTTGAATTTGACCAAATTTGTCTTGAATATGCATAAACCCTACTTTCCCTTTGCCTCTTTTGGTCATAATACGTCCTGCAATTTTTACTGGTATTTCTTCACTTGTTAATTCTTCTTTAGTATAATTATCATATTTTTCTTTTATTTCTTTAGAATTTGTTGTTACATCATACCTTGTTCCAAATGGATTTATACCTTTTTGACGTAGGTTTTCCATTTTATTTCTTCTTACTATTTCTTGTTCTGTTAGTTCCATTATAATCAATTCCTTTCACTAATTACTTCTGTTTTGGTAATAATATCTTGTAATCCTAATTTATCTTTACGATAAAGAATCATCATGGCACTTATTAATATAAATAAACTTTCTAATGAAGATATTATCATTTTTGTTGTAAAATAAGTCTCTTTATTCATAAATAGTACTGCAACTAAGATTACTATTGTAGATAATATGCTATTTACTATTAATGCTCTTACTACAATATCTTTGGCTTCTAATTTGCCATTTTGTTTTATAATTTTTATTTTCATTATTCTTTTGCCTACTGTTTGGCCTTTATTTAAATATTGAAAAACAATAAAGTATCCAACGTTTAATACTAAACCTACTAATGTTGTATTAAAGCTTTCTTTATCCATACGATATTCTATGTCTTCTACTTTTTCTATATATTCTTCTATTTCAATTTTTTCTTCTGCAAGTAAAGTTATAACTTCCTCTTCTTCTTTACTTAAGTCTTGATATTTTTCACTTGTTAAAAATACTGCAAAGATACTTAATACTGCACTCACAATTATTCCATCTATTAAATATGCTAAAAATCTTTGCATAAATGTTGCATGCATTTTCCTCACCTCACTAATATTTTATACTATTTTTCAAATAATTTAAATAGTTATTTAGTATTTTTTTTATTTCTTTGCTATTTTGTGCTTTGTTTATTTCTGTTTTAACTTGTGAAGAGTCATTTATTCCTTTTAAATACCATGATATATGGCTACGCATTTCTAATGTTGCTTGTTTATCAGTTCTTATTTCTAGTAAATAATCTAAGTGTTTTAATGCTTTTTTTATTTTTTCCTCATAATTAGGATTAGGTAATAGAATACCTTTATCAAAATAGCTAACTAATTGTTTGATTAGCCAAGGATTACCTAAAAGTCCTCGTCCAATCATAATAGCATCACATTTTGTATATTCTAACATTTTTTTTGCAGAAGGGATATCTACTATATCTCCATTCCCTATTACAGGAATGTTTACTGCTTCCTTTACTTTTTTTATGATGTCTAAATCTACTTTGCCTGTATATCCTTGTTTTCTAGTCCTTCCATGTATTGTTATTGCACTTGCACCTGCTTGCTCACATGTTTTAGCAATTTCTACTGCATTAATACTGTTTTCATCCCAACCACTTCTTATTTTTACTGTTACAGGACATGTTACCGTGTCTTTAACCTCTTTTACAATTTTATATACTTTTTCTTTGTCTTTTAGTAGTGCTGCGCCTGATGATGATTTTATAGCTACTTTAGGAACTGGACATCCCATGTTAATATCTATTATTACATTTTTATAAGTATCGGTTATTATTTTGGCAGCTTCTTTTAAAACAGTAGCATCAGAGGCAAATAATTGTATTGCTATTGGAATATTGATTTTATCTATCCCCTTTAACATATCTTGCGTTTTTTTGTTACCTCTTATTATACCTTCTGCACTTATTAATTCTGTAATTGCATACCCTAGCCCCATTTCTTCACATATTTTTATATATGCTGGATTAGATACACCCGCCATAGGGGCTAAAACAATATTATTTTTAATTTTTATATTACCTATTTTAAAGCTCATTTTATCACCCATAATTTATATATATTATTATATCTCGTTTTGTTATTATATAACAAATGTTTTTTTCAATCAAGTATTTATTTTTTTATGTATAATTTTTCACCTTTAAATAATTTTATAGCATAAGTATCGTTTTTTTCTACAGTGTATATTAAGTTATCATTTTGGTTTGTAATTTCTTGTTCTAATGAATTAATTTTAGTTTCTAGGTCTTTTATAGTTTGCTTTAGGCTTTCATTTTCTTTGTTTAGATTTACTATTTGTCCTTCTAACTCTTTTGTTTGATCGGAAACATCTATCTCTTCTTTGGATACTGATGTTTCTTTTAGATATAATATTGCCCAAGTAGGGTCATATGCTATATATTTATCTGTCTCCACTTGATACCATGCGTAATCATCTTTTGTCTCTTTAGATATTATATTGTATATACCTTTATTAGCATATCCTAAAATATTTCCATTTGGATTGTCTCTTACTCTTAAATTATCTATAGTTATTTCTATTTGGTTTTCTTCTTCATTTTTAGTAGTTGGTGTTAATAAGTATGTTTTGATACTAGTAATACTTTTTGTTCCTTCTAAGTATGGTAATGGGTCTTCTTGAATATTATTTTTTCTTATTTCAAAATGAAGATGTATTCCTGTTGCATATCCTGTATCTCCTGTATAGCCTAATATGTCTCCTTTTTTAATTTTATCTCCTTTTTTTACTGTAATGCTTCCTAGCTTAATATGTTGATATTTTGTTGTATAATTGTTTTCATGTTGTATATATACATAATTACCTGATGATTTTACTGTATCATACCCTTTTATACTATCTCTTGTATCTAATATAGTACCATCTTCATATGCTATTATATAATCTGATTTGTTTATATTATCTATTAAGTCTATCCCTTTATGATAATCGCTTACTTCTGTTCCTTTCATCATAAATGTTCTATTTCCATACTTACTAGTAATTTTTTCATTATGATTTTTTAATACATGATTTATTATTGACATAATTATACTCCTCCCGTTTTATTTTATGAGTTTAATAATAATTATGTTAGTAAATTTTAATATTTAGATTGTTACTTTTAGAAAAAAACACCATGGTTCATATTCTCCAGTATGGTGTTTTGCAGTTTAAATTATCAGCAGGGTATTTACTAATTGGGCTTATTACTGTTACTATATTACTTGGTAATTCAAAAAAATC
The DNA here is from genome assembly GCA_964616645.1 of uncultured Muribaculaceae bacterium. GTDB lineage: Bacteria > Bacillota_I > Bacilli_A > RF39 > UBA660 > JAEDMO01. Next base: position 7,442 of record CAZTUM010000017.1, read on the forward strand.
TTTACTATTAAATGTTGCATGACTTTTTAAGATAAAGAATCCACTACGTTTTTTTTTACTTGAAATGTTATTTTAGTTGTAGTTTTAGCTTCTATGTTTGGTAATCTAATCGTTAATGTATGACTGTCATTATCATAGGAATATTCTGATGTCGCCATGGGCAAGTCATTTATAGTAACGCTATTTTGAACAAAGCTAATTAAATTTGTATCTATATTATCGGTTATGGTTGGAGTCTCATAGATAACATCTGTATCATTCTTTAAGGTTATTGTATATGTTAGATTACCACTTCCCCAATTTTTCTTATCTGCATCTTTAGTTATTGTAAGTCCTTCTATCATGTTTACTACTGAGGTGTTAGATGTCAGTGATGTTGGTATTTGATTATAATTTCCAACTGCTGTAACTATATTATTTAATTCGTTCATATTCCCTCCCTACATAATTATATGTAGAAAGCAAGTTTATATTAATATAAATTTATTTATGATATGTTTCATGATTTAATATTTTAAAACTACGATATATTTGTTCTAATAATATTATTCTAAATAATCCATGGGGGTATGTTAATTTAGAAAATGATAGTCTATAATTACAGATGTCTTTTATTTTATTTGATAAACCTTCTGAACCTCCTATTATAAAGGTTATAGTACTATTTGTTAAGAATATTTTATCTATTTTATTTGATAGAGCTATAGATGATAATTCCTCAGCATCTATATCTAGTGCTATTTTATAATCTTTATTATTTATATACTTAAGTATTTGTTCTGTTTCTGTATCAATATTGCTATCTGGTAATTCTATAATCGTTATTTTATGATATTTATTAATTCTTTGTACATAGTCTTGTAATGCTTCTTTTAAATATGCTTCTTTTAATTTTCCTATACATATTATTTTAATCATGTTTTATTTTACCTAAGTATTTATGAATATTTTTATATGTGTTATAGGCTATTTTATATATATTATAATTAATTGGTCTTATAATTAAATCAAATTCTCCTATATATTCAGATATATATCCTCTAAACCCTTTCTTAAATCCATAAATACCAAAATGAGGGTCATTAATATCTTCAAAGTTTCCTGATATCCCTCCAAAATCATATATTGGGTACTTATCATCAATAGCAAATTTTATCATTTCATATTGAAATTTATACTGTGCACATAAAGACATATATTTTTTTATTGAACCACCATAAACATAATTAACTCTTGTCTTATCAAAGATAAATACCGCTGTTGAAATAGGTATTTTATCTTCTTTTTCATTTTTAATTTCATCATATAGTTTATCTTCCTTACATTCTTTTAAGTATTTATTTTTATCTAAGTATACTATTATTAATTTACTTCTGTTTTCAAACTCTTTGTTTATCATTTGATAATAATTTTTGCTTCTATCAAAGTGATGTTGTCTATTTGCTGTATGGCTTGTAACTAATTTGAAATCATCTATATTGTTATCATCTACATCTTCCATTGTTAATGGATATTTATAACTCTTTTTTATCGATCTTCTAGTATTATCCCTTAAGTTTTTCATTATATCATCTATAGTTTTATCTTTAATGTTAAGACAGTATGTCCATCTAAATTGTGTATCTGTTCCATATCCTTTTGTAAATCCTATGTGATGATATTTTAACTTTTTTAAATTTTTATATATATTATAGTTTTCTTCATTGGTAGTCTTGTTTAGTGTTTCATCATATGTTGCAATCTCAATCATTGGGTCAATTTTTAACATGTATCCTTTTTTTGCTTTAATAAATTTCTTTATATTGTTTGTAAAAAAAGTTAACAATTCAGTGTCAGTATAGTCTAACAACGGACCACGTGGAGCATAAAATAATTTTTGATTAAAGAATGTCTTTTTTGCAAGCAAAAGGCATGCTCCTTTTACCTTTTCACCTTCTTTTATAGCAATAAAATATGGTATCCATCCAGTTGTTTGTTTAATTTTTGCCCAACTAGTAGTTTGATAGAAGTTGCTTAAAGGGAAATTATCTTCTATTCTTTTAAATTCTTCTTGTGTTATTTCAGTAAATTTCATTATATCACCTTACTTTTATTAATTATGTTATTATTACTTCTTTTGTTTTAATATTTTGTTTTGCCACTATAATGTTATTAAATGTTATGTTTTCTTCTTTTAATTTGTTTTTTAGGGTTTCTAAAGCTAATGTTTCCGTGTTGTTTTCTTCACTTAGATGGGCTAGAAAGATATATTTGGTTTTGTCTCCTATATACTTAGTTAAATATCTTGAGGCATCTATATTTGATAGATGGCCTTTATCACTTAGTATTCTTTGTCTTAATATAAAGGGATAACTACTATTTTGAAGCATTTCAATATCATGGTTGCTTTCCATAATGTAAATATCTGCATTAGAAAGAATAGTATCATATTTTTGATTTATATAGCCTGTATCAGTTATATAAACAATTTTTCTATTATTGTTTGTTATTATATAACCAACAGAATCACTAACATCATGAGAAGTTTTAATTATTTTTATATTTGCATTGCCTATTATGGTTTCTTTTTCTAAATAGCTATAATTTTCTATGTAGGTTAATTCTTGATGCATTTTTTTAGTTAAATATACTTTTGTATTGTGTTTTTTTAAATAGTTTAGTAGACCTCCTACGTGGTCTTTATGTGTATGTGTTATTAAAATTGCATTAATGTCATTAGGATTTACTCCTATTTCTTTTAATCTATCTGTTGTATATTTTGCTGAAGTTCCCATGTCAATTATTATTTTCGTACTTCCTATTTCTATGTAGGTTAAATTACCTTTGCTTCCACTAGACATTACTGTTACTTTTATTTGTAAAGTATCCATGGGTTTATATGATACCCTCCTTCGTATGCAGGTCCTACGTACAATGCAAAGTGAAGGTGTGTTCCTGCTGTAGGGCGTGCCGCGGTTGGTTTTGGCTCTACCCAACCTGTGTTTCCCATTTCTCCTATTTGCTGACCTCTTGCAACAGTTTGTCCTTCTTTAACGTATACTGTTTTCATATGTAGATATGCTGTGTAATAGTTTTTATTATTATGATTTATTACTACATAATTACCATTTGTAGTAGCTTTATAACCTACGCGATAGACTGTTCCGTTGTTAGCGGCATATATTGGAGAACCATATCCTGTTCCAGAGATATCTATTGCACCATGGAAAGAACCCCATCTATATTCATATTCACTGGTAATTTTGTATGGTTTATTAGTAGGCCATGCCCAGTAACTTAAATCCGCTACATTAGGGATTACTTTACTTCCTTTTATTACAATACGGTTAATAGATGGTTTAGTTTCCACAACTGACATTGTAACGGTTTCTACTAATTGACCATTTATATACTGATTAGTACTAGTAACTAAGTAACTTCCATTTTCTCCTTTTCTTATTTCTTCTAAATATCCTACTGTTTTGTCTTCATCTATTTGTTCTTCTGTTTCATATTCTTTATCTTCTTCTGAAATACTATAATATGTTGCAATTATACTTACTAATGGATTTACTAATCCTACTGAAACCTCTTGATTTTTATATAATAAATTATTTGCACTAGTAAATTGTGGATTGGCAATTAGAAATTCTTCTACGTTTAATTTATTAGCTTCTGCAACATCTTTAATAGTATTACCTTCTTGTACTATATATGTTGCTTGTTTTTCTGTTGTCCCATACATTAAATATTTAGTTAATTCTTCTACATTTGTAAATATTTGGTCATCTACACTTATTAAATCTTCTTTATAAGTTATTTTTTCTTTTATAGATACATCTTCTATAATGCTTCCTGTCCCATTTATTTCATCTTGAGTTCCATTTAAATATTTTTCATATTCTTCTTCATTCACAAAGGCTTTAATAGTTTTTGTTAGTGCTTCATCAAATATTTCTTTATTTATAACGTATATTTCTATATTTTCTTTTCTTTCAGTTTGACTATGTCCAAAATCATCATCATTTAAAATTGTTTCATCATCTGTTGTTTCCTCGTATTCAATTTTTATAACATTCCCTTTAATAGTAAATGGTTTTAATTCTTTTAACTTGTTATATATTATTTGTTCACTACTAAAGTTATTTTTATAGGTTAATACCTTTTTTATTTCTACACCTTTTGGTGTATATACATTATCTACATTATACTTCTTTTTTATTATGCTTTGTTCTTCGTTTATATATTCTTTAAATTTTTCTTCAGATGAAATTGTTCCTAATAATTTACCATCTAAGTATACTTGATATCCTGTAAGAGGATTTTTTGCATTATTTTTGCTAAAACCTACTAAAAATAATGTGCTAGTTACTAGTATAATTATTAATATCATAGAAATTGTCCATTTGTTTTTCACTTTATTGCCTCCTCTTTTTTAAATGATAGGAATGTAGATGTATTCTTTTTAAATAGTAAATTAATATTTTTAATTGGACCATTACGATGTTTTAATATAATTAATTCAATTGGAATAGGTGCGTCATCCATAGTTGGTTCTGTAGCTGGATTATGAATTGCCGCGACGATATCAGCATCTTGTTCTATTGCTCCTGATTCTCTTAAATCACTTAATACTGGTCTTTTATCTTCTCTTTTTTCTACACCTCTTGATAATTGTGATAGTGCTATTACTGGTACTTCTAGTTCCATCGCCATTGTCTTTAAATTTCTTGATATTTCTGATACTTCTTGTTGTCTACTTGCACCAGATGCTTTGCTAGAACCACTTATTAATTGTAAATAATCTATTATAATTAATCCTAGTCCTTCTCCTTTGGTTGTAAGGCGGCGACATTTTGTTTTAATTTCACTAGTAGTGATACTACCCGAATCATCAAAGTAAATGTTAGTATCTGATAATTGACTCATGGCTTCGTTTACTCTTTTCCAATCTTCATTATCTAGCTTACCTGTTTGTAGCTTGTTCCCCGCAATTTGCCCTACTGAACTTAGCATTCTGCTAACTAATTGTTCTGATGGCATTTCTAATGAAAATATTGCTATAGCTTTTTTGGTACTTTTAGCTGCGTTTATCGCCATGTTTAATGCCAAGGCAGATTTCCCTACTGCTGGGCGCGCTGCGATGATTATTAATTGATGTGGCTGAAATCCTGATGTTAAATTATCTAAATCCCAAAGTCCTGATGGAATTCCTGTTGTTTTTCCTTTGTTTTCTGCTAAAATTTCTAAGTCAGATTGTACTTTGGTAATTACATCTTGTATTTTACGAAATTCTGTTGTTTTTCTGTTTCTTGATATATTTAAAATGTTTTTTTCCGCATAATCTAATAATGATGTTAATTCAGTGTTGCTATTATATGATTCTTTTACAATGTTAGTCGCGGTTTCTATCATTCTTCTTCTTGTATATTGGGATATTACTTTATCTATATAATAATCTATATTTGCTCCTGTTGCTACAGAATCTGTTATATCATTTAGGTATTCTACACCACCTATGCTATTTAATAAATTTAAATTTACTAATTCAGTTGTTAGGGTTGTTATATCTACAGAGTTATCTTTTTCATATAATGATTTAATTACTTCAAATATTTTACTGTGTTTTTCAAAATAAAAATAATCTTTATCTACTGCTTCACAACCTTTTTGTAAGGCGTTGTATGACCAAAACATTGAGCCTAATAATGCACGTTCTGCTTCTATATTATTGGGCAAGTTAGTTTCTTTCATTTAAGTCACTTCCTTAATTACTTTTCTACTAGTTCTACTTTCAATTCTAATAATACTTCTTTATGTAGCCATATTTTAACAATATGATATCCTAAAGTATTAATCGGATTATCAAGAGATATTTTCTTTTTATCAATGTTGTAACCTAGTTTATTTAATTCATCACATATTTGTTTGGATGATATACTACCAAATACTTTGCCATTGTTACTTTTTACCACAAATCTTATTGTTTTATCTTTTAATTTATTTTTTATATTGTTATATTCTTTTATTAATTTTTCTTCTTCATTTTGTTCATCAATTATTTGTTGTTCTAATATTTTAGAGCTTGCTTGAGTATATTTTACTGCATAACCATTTTTTATCAAATAATTAAGCGCATACCCATCACTTACTTCTTTTATATCTTTCTTTTTTCCTTTGCCTTTTAAGTCTTTAATAAATATTACTTTCATGTTGCCCCTCCTTTATAATACTTAATAATGCTTCTTCTACTTCATTTATTTCTTTATTTTTTATTTGACATGCAGCATTAGTTGTATGTCCCCCTCCTCCTAATTTTTTCATTATTGCTGATGCATCAATATTTCCTAAACTTCTTGAACTAATACCAATAGTTTCTTCATCTAACTTTCCAATTGCAAAAGATATTTCTATATTATCAAAAGTTAATAATGTTGAAGCTATTTTAGCCAAAAATTCTTTATCAAATATATTGGCATCAGTTCTGCATATTGCGTAATGTTCTTTTACGATAATTAAGTTTTCTATTGCTTTGCCAATGTTTACGTATTCATTTAGGTTTTCTTTTAATAAGTACTGTATTTCCATGCTGTTTGCTCCTAATTTTGTTAGTATAGATGCATGTATATAAGTTTTTTCATTTGTTTTTAATGTAAAATTATTAGTATCTACTACAATACCTCCAAGCATAATACTAGCAATAAAAGGAGGTATTTCTACATGATACTTTATTAATAGTGATAGTACCATTTCACAAGTAGATGAATATGTTTCATCAATGTATTTGTATTTATATTTATTTATTCTATCTATACCTTCCTTGTGATGGTCTAAGATAATAATATTTGATATTTTTGTTATTATTTCTTTATTTTGAAGCAGTGTATTTATATTTACATCTAAAATTATAAGTAATGAATTATTATTAATGTGTTTTTTTACATCATTATATTTATATATTGGCACTTTAATATTTCTTTTTATTAACTCTTCTTTTGTTTTGTTAATAGAACTATCTGAGTATATTTCATCCAAAATAATATAACTTTCTTTATTGAATTTTTTTGATAAATAATTTAGTCCTAGACAGGCTCCTAGGGCATCTAAGTCTATACCTTGATGGCCCATTAAATAAATATTGCTACATTCAATGATTAATTTTTCTATAGTACTATAATCCATGGTTACCACCTCATATCAATTATACAATAAATAAGAGAAAAAGAAAAGGGAAAAATATCTTTCTGATTTTGAGTATAAACTTAAAAAAACAGATTTAGACGAAGCTGCTGAAAAAGTTTGCAAAGATTATTGTAAGTAATTACAGTAGTCTTTT
>CAZTUM010000018.1:0-14608 GCA_964616645.1 uncultured Muribaculaceae bacterium
ATTAAAGACAGAATATTGCTATGAGAGTAAAGATTTTAATGAAGTAAAAGGAAGATTAAAATATTTAAAAGAAATAAAAGGGATAGGATTATTTATAGGTAGTAGTGGATTAGGGAAAACATATTCAATAAGATGTTTTACAGAAAGTTTAAATAAAGATTTATATAAAGTAATATATATATCACCAACAAAGAAGATGCGAGTATTTGAGTTTTTTGCACAAATAGCAAGGAACTTAAATATAGATACAGGAGCTTGTTATAAAAATGAAATGTATGAGAGAATACAAACAGAAATAAAAAGATTAGTAAATGAAAAGAGAATACAACCAATATTTATAATAGATGATGCAGACAATTTAAATGAACATATATTAATGGAATTAAAATTATTATTTGACTTTCAGATGGATAGTAAAGATTATACAACAATAATACTAGTAGGACATGAAGAGTTAAGAAAAGAATTATCAAAATTAAAATATGAAACATTACAACAAAGAATAGTAGTAAATTATAGATTTAATGGATTATCAAGAGAAGAAGTGAAAGCATATGTAATAAGTAGATTAGAACTAGCAAATCAGAAAAATAAAATATTTCAAGAAGCAGCATTAACAGCACTATATTCAGCAAGTAAAGGAAGTCCAAGAAGATTAAATAATTTAATAATAAATGCATTAATGATAGGATATCAAAATAATAAAAGTGAGATAGATGAGGAAATAGTGATGTTAGCTAAGAATGAAATTGACTTTATGGAAGGAGAATGGTAAGAAAAAATAAAAGAAAAATGATAAATAAGTATGAAATAATATATAAAATGAATGCAATAATAGATTATTTAAAAAATAATAATGGATATAATTATAAAACGTATAATATGTTATGTCCAGGTATGGGTGAACCGGATTCAAATATTATTGAATATGCTAAAGATGTTTTAAATATAATTAATGAATTAATTAATAAAAATCAAGAGATTAAATAAACTTATTAAATTATCCCTTGATTTTTTAAATATAATTAAAAAAAATAATACTAAAAACAATTGTCAAAAGAATAAATTTATGATATCATTTATACATAAGGTAGGCAAGTTGATTGAATTATTTTGAAGGTAATTTATGTTGAGATAATTTGTAAAAAAAAATCCCAAATAATTCGCAATTATAAAGTCCCAAATAATTCGCAAATCAACAATAAGGAGGATAAATTATATGAAAAAACAAACCAACGTTCGTGGGGGGGGGGTACTTTAATAATTAGACAGTCCAGTGGGATTTTCTATGAAGTTAATGATAATGATGCAATAATTTTAAATTATTTATTTAATTATAAGATTACTGGTTCTAATAGAGTAGGGTTTCCTAATACTGCATTATCTAAAGTATTAAATACTTTAGAAAAAGATAATATAGATTATATTTTATATTATATAAATGGAACAAAAGATGAATACCATAAAGTACCTAATAATTATAATAAAGTATTAACACTTGCACTTAGTAATTATGATTTTAATAATAAAATAAAAGATATTACTTCTAAAATAAATAAATTAGATAATATTAAATTAAATAATTTATTAAAAATAATCGAGGATTATTTAAATGAATAATGATTTTAAATTGATTATTTTAGTTAAAAATTATATATTATCTTTAGAGGATTTACTTATTAATGTACCTAATAAAGATTATTATAATAAAAATACAATGAGAAGTTATTTAGATGATATTTTATTTTTAATTTATTTAATTAATAATCATAAGGATAAGAATGTTAAGATTAATTTAAAATATGTTCTTTTATCTAAGGTTAATATGCTTAATTTTTATATTGAAAGATATCATAAGTTAAAATATATATCTAAAAAACAAGTATTTCAAAATGCTACTAAGATTGAAGAAATTACTAAAGTTATATATGGATGGATAAAGAGTAATGATAAATAAAATAGATTATTTTAAAATATTGGATACTTATGATAAGACTGTAAGTAAAAGAGTTAGAAATAAAAGAAGTTTAATTAATATGGAAATGAATAAAATTAGCTATGTTAGTAATATTTATAATTTATTAATTAATAATAATTATAAATTTTATAAATATAATATTTTTATAATAAAAGAACATAAATATAGAATTGTTATGTCATCTAATATCTATGATAAAGTAATTAATCATTATTATACAAATGAATTTTTATATAAAAAGGTAGAACCTTATTTAGATAAAAGAAATATTGCTACTAGAATAGGTATGGGTACTGACTATGGTATTAAATTAATAAAAAAATATTATGAAATATATAAAAAGTATGATACTTTTTATATATTAAAATTAGATATAAAGAAGTATTTTTATAGTATAGACCATAATGTATTAAAGAGTATGTTAAAAGATATATTAGATAAATATGAGTATTATATAATATGTAATATTATTGATAGTACTAATTATGATTATATTAATAATGAGATTAAGAAATTAAAGATTAAATATAATAATCCTTATGTTAATGATATTCCATATTATTTACATGATAAAGGTCTAGCTATAGGACTTATGACTAATCAAACTTTAGCAATATTTTATTTATATAAATTACATAATTTTATTAATAGAAAACTAAAATTAAAACATTTTATTTCTTATATGGATGATATAATTATATTTCATAAAGATAAAGATTATTTAAAGTATTCTTTAAAAGAAATAGAAAAATATTTAAATAATGTTTTAAAATTAGAGTTAAATAAAAATAAAACTATGATATGTAAATCAAGTAATTGGGTAGAGTTTTTAGGATATAATTTTAAAGTAGTTAATAAGAAAACTATTATTAGAATTAGAAGTAAGTCATTAAAAAGAATAAAGAAGAATATTAAGAATACTAAATATTTATATGATATTAATAAGATATCTTTAGAGAAAGCTTTTTCTATTATTAATAATTATAAATATAGTTATAAATATGATAAAAGTATGAAAGTTAATAATTTAATAGATAAATATTGGAGGTGTTAAATATAAAAGGGTAATATGAATTAAATTACTCCTAATTCTAGTAATTCTAACAACGTCTTCAACGTGAACAACAATGCGAATGTGAACAGCAACAACGCGAACAATGGCAACGGCGTTTCCTAGTACTTTATTTACTTGGTAATTTTAAAGGTCTATCCTTTAAAATCTATAGGAATAAAGGACAAGTATTATCCTTGATACTAAGTATCTAAATTTAAATTATGGATGGATATTTCTTAGTTATTTATCCTAGAACCATAATATATTTAATTTTATTATGAGTGTATATAATAGATATAAATTTATAAAAGATATATATAGTAATTATATAATATTTATAAAGAAAAAGAATAAATATTATACTTATGATATAGATAATAAAATGCTTAGAAGTTTAAAAGTAAATTATTATAAAGATATTGATAAGTATAAAATAAATTATTTACTTATTAATAATTTAGAAATTATTAATAAGGTTGAATATAAAAATAATAATTATAATAAATATTTAATTAATTATTTAATAAATGAAATTTATAATAGATATAAAGAAAGAGAAGATGGTTATAATGAAGAAATTATTAAAAATATTAGTTCCTATAGTAATAATATGTATTAGTATATTTATTATTAATAAAAATAATAATAAATATACTAGTATTTCAGGTTACCCTAATACTAAGATTATGGTATCTTATAATGGAGTTGCTAGGAGTGATTTTCCTAGTAAGGATACTTCTTTATATTATAATGTTACTACTAATTGTAATAATGCTTCTTCTCATTGGGATTATGATAATTGGGAATTAGTAATTAGTAATTTAACTAGTACTAGTAAATGTAATGTAGATTTTACTACTAGTAGTAAAACTACCTTATATAACTATATAGTAAATACATTATATAATAATACGGATGGAAATAATGATATATATAAAGAAGACCATACAATAAATAATAATAGTTATTCAGAATATAGATATGAAGGAGAAGATACAAAAGTAAATAATTATGTATGGTTTAATAATGAATTATGGAGAATAATCGGGGCATTTCCAGGAGGAACACCCACTACTAGTAGTACTAGTCTAGGAGATGGAGCACCTAGTACAAATAATACAGTAAAAATAATAAGAAATGATTCATTAGGAAGTTATGCTTGGAGTAAAAGTAATACCAATGAATGGACTACAGCCTCATTGAATAGAGAAATATTAAATAATTTATATTTAAATTCATCTTCAGGAACATGTAATTTTTATTCAACTTCAGTATCAAAAGCATGTGACTTTACAAGTAATGGACTAAGTAATGTAGAAGACTTTATAGAAAATGCAACATGGAATTTAGGAGGGTATAGTAGTAGTTCAGTGACAGCAAGTAGTATGTATGAATATGAAAGAGGCACCACAGTATATTCAGGAAGAAGTATATATGCAACAGTGAAAGTAGGACTAATGTATCCATCAGACTATGGATATTCAGTAACTAACACAAACTGTAATCACAGTAGTACAAATCTATCTAGTTATAACTCTTCATCATGTGGAGGAAAGAGTTGGATGTTAAAGTATGGATTTGAATGGACTCTTACTCCTTATTCTAGTTATTCTTACTACGTCTTCGACGTGAACAACTTTGCGAGTGTGTACAGCGTCATCGCGAGCTTTGGCGACGGCGTTCGACCAGTCGTATATCTAAAATCTAATGTCTATGTAACAGGGGGAGATGGAAGTATTGATAATCCATATCAAGTATCACTTTAAGTAGCTATATACGGTTAATGTGGAAGGATATCTTCCCATTAGCCGTATAATTAAATATATGTTAACCAAATATGGTTGACATCTTTTATTTAATATGATAATATATTGTAAGTGAAAGGAAGTGTTAATATGATAAAGATTAGACTTAAGAGAATGGGTGCTAAGAAAGCTCCGTTTTACCGTGTAGTTGTAGCAGATTCACGCACACCTAGAGATGGTAAGGTACTAGAAAATTTAGGAACTTATAATCCAATTACAGGTGATATAAATATTGATAATGAAAAATGCTTAAAATGGTTGAGTAATGGAGCTCAACCTACTGATACTGCTCGTAATATTTTAAGTAAGGCTAAGGTTATGGAAGAGTACCATAACTTAAAGTTATCTAAGTAATGGATTTACGAGAATTAACTCTTTATTTAGTTAAGAAGTTAGTTGTTAATGTAGATGCAGTATTAGTAAATGAAAAAAAAGAAGGAAATACCTATATTATTGATATTTTAGTAGATAAAGATGATTTAGGTAAAGTAGTAGGTAAAAATGGCAAAGTAATAAATGCTATTAGAACAGTAGTTCAAGCAAGTGGTTATGCTAATTCTTTAGGTAATGTTAGAATTAATGTAAGCGCTAAGGACTAATGTTCTTTTTTTATTAAGATATTAATTGTATATTTTACACTTTGAATAGTAAAATAGCACATAAAATATTTAATTAAATATAATAATAGTGTATAATGTTATTAAGGTGAGAAGATGAGTTCTATTAAGATTGATAACATGAATATAAATTATTTAAGATATGGTAAGGGTTCTATAACGATGGTTTTATTGCATGGTTGGGGTCAAAATATTAAGATGATGATGCCTATTGGAAATGCTTTTAAGAGTATGTTTGATATAGTTATTATTGATTTACCAGGATTTGGAGATAGTGATGAACCTAAGGAGGTACTTAGTATATCTTCATATGCAGATATAGTTAATAAGGTTATTAATAGTTTAGGTATTTCTTCTGTTATTTTAATTGGACATTCTTTTGGAGGTAGAGTAGCTATTTCATATGCTAGTAAGTATAAGGTTAGGAAGTTGATACTTTTATCTAGTCCTTTTGAGAAGAGAATTAAGAAGAAGAGTTTTAAACAAAAATTGCTTATGGTTTTAAAAAAGGTTCCTTTATTAAATAAATTAGAACCTTGGGCTAAGAATCATTTAGGTTCTAGTGATTATAAGAATGCTTCTTTTATGATGAAGAAGATACTTGTAAATACTGTTAATACTGATTTAACTGATGAAGCATCTAAGATTTTAGTACCCACTTTGATTATTCAAGGGGACTGTGATTCTGCAGTTTCTTTAGAAGAAGCTAAGAGGTTAAATGATATAATTAAAGATAGTGGACTTGTTGTTTATAATAATAAGAGTCATTATGCTTATTTAGAGGATTTAAATAAGACTATTAGTGTTTTAGATAAATTTTTATATAAAGAAAGTAGGGAAGATAATGAAAATTAAAGTTGGTTTTATATATGGAGGGAATAGTGTAGAACACGAGATATCTGTTATATCTGCTGTTCAAGCTATGGAATATTTAGATGATGATAAGTATGAGGTAGTTCCTATTTATATTACACATGATAGGAAAATGTATACTGGAGGTATGCTTACTGATATAGAAAGTTATAAAGATTTTAGTTTGATTAAGAAGTATGGTAAGAGAATTAATTTAATAAATAAAGATGGTAGGATAATTTTACAAGGTGGTAGAATATTTAAAAGAGAGATAAATTATATAGATATTGCTTTTCCTATTGTTCATGGTAGTGGTTGTGAAGATGGTAGTATTGCTGGTTATTTAGAAACTTTAGGTATTCCTTATGTAGGTAGTAAGGTATGTTCTTCTGCAGTAGGTCAAGATAAAGTATTCCAAAAACAAATATTTTCATGCAATGATATACCTGTTGTTAATTATACTTGGTTTTTTGATAATGAATATGATAGTGATAGAGAGGGTGTTATTAATAAGATAAACAACTTATCATATCCTCTTATAGTTAAACCCGCGAATTTAGGTAGTAGTATTGGTATTAGTTATGTAGAGAATAAAGATATGCTTTCTAAGGCTATAGAAGAAGCTATATCTTATGATAGTAAGATACTTGTTGAAGAGGTTGTTAGTAATCTTTGTGAAGTTAATCAATCTGTCTTGGGTACTACTAGTAAATGTATGACTTCTTTGATTGAAGAGGTTATTAAGGAAGATGATATTTTATCATATAAGGATAAATATTTAAGTAATGGTAAATTATCTGGTAGTAAAGGAATGGCATCTACTAGAAGGATAATGCCCGCTAGAATTAGTGATAAGTTATCTAGTGAGATAGATGATATATCTAAAAGAGTATTTAAATGTCTTAATAACAGTGGGGTAGTTAGAATAGATTATTTAATAGATAATAAGAGTAAGAAAGTATATGTAAATGAAATTAATACTATTCCAGGTTCGCTCTCATATTATTTATGGGAAGGTAAGAATATAAGTTATTATGAGCTTTTAGATATGCTTATTACTAATGAAATAAAAGATTATAAGAAAAAAATGAAAAAGATGTCTTCTTTTAAAACTAATATATTGAGTAATTATGGTATGTATGGTACTAAAGGAATTAAGAAATAATGTATGAATATATAAGTGGTAAGGTTACTTTAGTTAAGAGTAATTATATAGTTCTTGATAATAATAATATTGGTTATGCTATATATGTTGCTAATCCATATTCATATCATATTGATAATGAATATAAAGTATATATATATACTCAAATAAAAGAAGATGAACATCTGTTATATGGTTTTAGTAAAGAAGAAGAAAAAGAATTATTTTTAAGTCTTATAAACGTAAAGGGTTTAGGCCCTAAGTTAGCTATGGTTATATTG
Organism: uncultured Muribaculaceae bacterium; assembly: GCA_964616645.1. Classification (GTDB taxonomy): domain Bacteria; phylum Bacillota_I; class Bacilli_A; order RF39; family UBA660; genus JAEDMO01. Next base: position 7,732 of record CAZTUM010000018.1, read on the forward strand.
TCTCATGGTGATATTTCTTATGTAAAAGAAGCAATAGAGAAAGAAGATATATCTTATTTAAAGAAATTTCCTAAAGTTGGAGATAAAGTAGCTAGACAGATTATACTTGATTTAAAAGGGAAATTAGCAAAAGGGGATACTAGGTATGATGAACAACAAGAGTTGATTTCTGTTTTAGAGAATTTAGGCTATAAAACTGTAGACATTAAGAGGGTACTTCCTAATATAAGTAAGAATATAACAATAGAACAACAAATAAAAGAAGCTCTTAAGTTAATGATAAAATAATAGGAAGAATATATAATATTAATATTGATAATGTTTTTTTGTGGTTAAAATGTATAATATTATTGAAAAAATGTCAAAATTACTTGAAAAAAATAGTATTTCATTGTAATATATTTTTTAGGAGGAAGTAAAATGAAGAAGAAAGATATAGTTTTAATTGGAGTTGTTGCTGTTATATTAATAGGAGGAATATTATTAGGAGGTAGTAATAATACTAGTGAAGATGATATTGCTATGTGGACTCAGTTACTTGATGATACTATTTTATCTGAAGGAATTAATGATATGAGTTATGATTATTATAAAGCATTTTATAATATGGGTGAAGGTAAGCAAATAATATATATTGGTAGTAGTTCTTGTTCTTGGTGTTCAAAGTTTAGTCCAGTATTAGAAGAAATTGGTGATGAATACGGAACACGTATTATTTATATTAACGTAGCTAATTTAACTCAAAGTGAATATAATGCACTTAAAACTTCAACGGATAATAATTTTTCAGGTGGTACACCTACTACATTGATTATGGAAAATGGTGAAGTTATTGATAAGTTGGGTGGTTATGTTGAAAAAGAAAAAGCTGTAGAGTTTTTTAGAGCAAATGGTGTATTAGATGGAGAATAGGGTATTTAAAAGATTAGGAGAGACATATCCTCATTTGATTGAGTTTAAGAGGCGTTATCCTTCTACTGTAGCGTGGAGATTGAAACGCCATGCTAGGGTTATTGATACGCATTTAAATGATGATGAAAAGATTGTTTATGCGTTTGCGGCTCAAAAAAATGAAAGTATGTTTGATTTTGTAAATACATATGCAGTGGTTCTTACTACTAAGAGATTAATGTTAGGAACTAAAAGATTAGTATCAGGATATTTCTTTACCGCGGTAACTCCTGATATGTTTAATGATTTAACAGTTAAAGGACATATTTTTTGGGGAGATATCCAAATAGATACTGTTAAAGAGTTTATTACTTTGTCTAATATAAGTAAAAAAGCCTTACCTGAGATAAGTAAGAAGATTACTGGATTGATGATGAAGGAGAAAAAAAAGTATCATATTAATAAAGGTGCAAAATAGGCACCTTTTTATTATATATACATACTCTATTGTAGAGGTGATAAAGAATGTACGAGATATATAAAGTATTACCTGGTGATACTATTGTTTCTATAGCTAGTAAGTATAATATTGACCCTGCCTATATATATAAATTAAATGGCTTTAGTATTGATTATGTACCTGAAGTGGATAGTAATATTATATTACCTGCAAGAAGTAATTTAAATTATGAATATTATACGATTAAAAAAGGTGATACGCTTTTTATGGGGAATAATGAGTATTAAATTAAATTAAATTTTATATATAAAATAAGGTTAAGTTGGGAAAAACTCAGCTTTTTATGGTATAATTTAATTATCAAGAACTTTTGAAAGGAGTACGATTTTTATGAAAGTAAAATTAAGTGAAGTAATTGATGCTCTAGACTTTACAAACGATGAAATTGAATACTATTATAATCCAACTAATGGAGAAATATTTATGTCAAATATTGGTGATTATGAAAACTTAAATGAAGATGAATTGGATGAACTATTTGAAAAATCTATTATGTTACCCACTAGATATGATATTAATGAATATGAAATGATGGAAGATTTTGTAGAAACTATTGAAGATATTAGACTTCAAAATCAATTATATATTTCTCTAAATGGTAGTGGTGCGTTTAGAAGGTTTAAAGATACTTGCATTAATTTTGATATTATTAACGATTGGTATAAATTTAGAGATGAAAAATATAAAGAAATTGCTATAAATTGGTGCAAAGAGAATAATATCAAATTTGAATAGGAGATAAATTATGAAGAAGTTTTTAAGAAATTATGATTTTGAAGATTATTTTGATTCACTTATACTATCTCGTGGAAAAAGTTACTATAAAGAAAATAGAATATTAGATATTTGGTGTCAAAATGATTTAATAACTGCTTATATTGATGGCTCTGAAATATATAGAATTGAAATAAGAGCAAATGATAAAGAATTGAATAATTTTTATTGCTCTTGCCCATATTCAGAAGGTGGTGAATATATGTGTAAACATATTGCTGCTGTTCTTTATTATTTAGAAGAAAATGATATTCCAGAATTAGAAATTTCAAATAGAAAGCAAGTAAAAAAAGAAAAAGACAAATCCGAGCTTTCTAAAATATATGATGAAATGAATTATGAACTAAGAAAAATAAGTGATAGAAATGGTTTTGTTAATTATTATAATGGAAGATACTTTGTAGATTTAATTTCTAATGTATCTGATTACATAGATGATTTTATAGATAATGAAGAATATAACAATGCTTTTGAACTAATCAAATATACATATAGATTTATAAAGGATACTTTTATTGACGGATCTAATGGTGAATTTCAAGATTCATTATATTTAATTAATGAAAGTGCAAGTAAACTTTTATATAATGATGAATATTTTGATATCTTCTTAGATTATACTGAAGATATAACATCAAATAATACCCTAGATGATTTTTCTGATTCACCATTACATGCATTTATCCTTTATGTTCATGATAAAGATTCAGCTAAAAAAGTTGTTAAAATACTAGATGAAATTGAGTTGAACACTTATGGAATATTTGTTAGTCAAACTTTAGATAAAATATCATTAACTTATGATTTCATTGATAAAGATGATGCTATAAAAATGTGCTATGAAAGTATTGAACATTATGGAGTAAAAGAATTATTAATTAAGTATTTAAAAAATGATAATAAAATAGACGAAGTAATACGAATATTAAAAAATGATATTAAAAATCATGTAAGAAAAGATATGGCTTATAACAAATTACTAGATATTTATGATGAATATGGTAAATTAGAAGAAAAGAAAAAGATACTGCCGGAAGTTATAATAGAAACAAATAGTTTTGCAAGATATAAGGAACTAAAAGATATGTATAGTGATTCTGAATGGGAGTCTATAAAAGAAAAAATAATATCTAAAATAAAATCAAATAATATTTATATGCTTGAAGAAATTTATGCTGAAGAAAATGAAATTGATAAATTATTTGAACTATTAAAGAAAAATCCTAATATATCCGACTTGGCAAAATATCAAGATAAATTAAAGGATAAATATAGTAAGGAACTATTAAATTTTTACAAAAATCAAATAATTGAGTTATCAAAAAGAGTATCGGATAGAAATTCTTATTATGGATTATGTCGTTATATTGGAATAATGAAAGAACTTGCTGATTCTGATGATTTTATCTTTGATATGTTAAAGGAAATGTATCCTAATTATAAGAGTAGAAGAGCATTTAAAGAAGAAATAATGAATGTTTTAAATTCTAAAAATAAACAAAGATTTCATGAGTTTATAAATAACTAGAAAGATGGTGATAGATTGAAAAACAATATGATTATATATGTATCAAAAGATGGTAATATAAAAGTTGATGTTAATATTCAAAATGAAGATATATGGATGAGTCAAGATGTAATGGCTAATCTTTATGATACTACTAAAAATAATATTTCTATGCACTTAAAAAATATCTTTGATGAAGGTGAACTCCAAAAAGATTCAGTTGTTAAGAAATTCTTAACAACTGCAAATGATGGTAAGAAATATAATGTTTTACATTATAATTTAGATGCAATTATTGCTGTTGGATATAGAATTAATTCTAAAAAAGCAACTGAATTTAGAATATGGTCAACTAAAGTTTTAAAAGAATATATGATTAAAGGATTTGCTTTAAATGATGAAAGATTAAAGAATAATGGAGAAAGTCCATATTTTGAAGAGTTGCTTGCTAGAATTCGTGATATTAGGTCTTCTGAAAAAATATTTTGGAGAAAAGTGTTGGATATTTATGCAACTTCAATTGATTATGATCCAAAAAATAGATTATCAATTGATTTCTTTAAAACAGTACAAAATAAAATGCATTATGCTACTCATGGACATACTGCAGCTGAAATCATATTTACTAGAGTAGATTCTGAAAAAGATCATTTAGGACTTACTAATTTTAAAGGTAATTATCCAACAAAGAGTGAAACTGAAATTGCTAAAAATTATTTAACTGAAGAAGAACTTAATACCTTAAATAGAATTGTATCTGCCTATTTAGATGTTGCTGAAATTAATGCTTTAGATAGGCATCCAATGACTATGCAAGATTGGGTGAATGAATTAGATTCATTTCTAAAAATGACTAGGAAGGATATATTAAATGGCTCAGGTACGATATCACACAAAGAAGCATTAGAAAAAGCACATAAAGAATATGATAAATATATGCAAAAACATTTAACTACTGCTGAACAAGATTATTTGGAAATGTTAAATAAAGAAGTTGAAGAAATTGATAAATAATTGATTATGATTTACCAGGATAAACGCATGAGATTACAATTACTAAATTCTCAATAAAATAAGGGGTTAAATATTTAATGTTAAAGATTATATGAAGAGCCGTATGCGAGAAATTCGCACGTACGGTTCTGTGAGGGGCGACAGACTTCCTCTCACTAGATAAGAAAGGGAGGTGTAGTCGAGTTGTCTACTCGACAGAACTATGAAAGAAAACAAAGATTTAAATACAGATTTTCAAAATAATTTGGATTATGTATTAATCAATTTAGAAAAAGATATATTTAAAGCAAATAGTTAGAAGATAAGTTGTATTTGGAAATGTCTAAAGATGATAAACCAATAATAAAAGCAACTACACCAAATAGTAGTAAATATGATACAAAAATAGATGCGTATATTTAAGCTCCTAAAGTCCTACATGAATCATCCTATAAATTTTAATAAAAAGTTTGAATTTAGGATGATTTTTTGTTAAATTATTGAAATAACAATTTAAATGCAAAAAACATCAAAAAAACGCATATATTTGCTCATTTGAGCAAATATATTGACAAAAATAGCAAAATAATATATAATGTTAATGGTGATTAAAAATGAATATAATATATCGTGAAGAATATATAAATAAATTAATATCTTTAAAAGATAAAAAAATAATAAAAGTTTTAACTGGTATAAGACGGGCAGGTAAGTCTACAATATTACAAGATTTTAAAGAATATCTTTTAAAAAATGGTGTAGATGAAAAAAATATAATATTTATAAATCTGGATGATAAAAATTATAGACATTTACTTGACTCAGATATATTACATGATTATATATTATCTAACGTAGATTTAGATAAAAAAAATTATATATTTTTAGATGAAATACAAAATGTCAAAGAATTTGAAAAGTGTATAAATAGTTTATTTTTAAGAGAAAATTTGGATATATATATAACTGGTTCTAATTCATATATGTTATCTGGAGAACTTGCTACTTATTTAACTGGTAGATATATTCAAATACACGTTTTACCATTATCATTTAAAGAATACTTAAGTTATTATGGAGAAAGTGATGAATTAAAAAAATATAATGATTATGTAACCTATGGTGGATTTCCATATTTAATAAATCTTGATAATAATAAAGATAAAATGGAATATTTAGATAGTATTTATAATACTGTAATTATGAAAGATGTTATAAATAGAAAAAAAGTTAATGACCCCATGATGTTAGAAAGTATATGTAGGTTTATATTTGATAGTATAGGCTCTAGCATATCAACAAAAAAGATAAGTGATACTTTAGCATCAAATGGAAGAAAGAATTCTGTTCATACAGTTGAAGAATACTTAAATGCACTTTTAGAAAGTTATATATTATATAAGGTTAATAGATTTGATATAAAGGGTAGAGAATTATTAAAAACTCAAGAAAAATATTATTTATCTGATGTAGGATTAAGAACTTATTTACTTGGTAATTCATCTGGTAAAGATTTAGGACATATATTTGAAAATATAATATTTTTAGAATTAAAAAGAAGAGGGTATAAAATATATATTGGTAAGGATAACGAAAATGAAGTAGATTTTGTGTGTCAAACTGAAGATGATACAATATATATACAAGTATCTTTAACCGTAAGAGATGAAAATACATTAAAAAGAGAGTTAAAATCTTTAGAAGCAATACAAGACCATTATAAAAAATATATAATAACTCTTGATTATGATACAAATAATTATAATGGAATAAAACAAATAAGTGCTATGGATTTTTTACTTGGTAAAATCGAAATATAAAAAGTATATAAAATTACTTTTTTTTTTATCTAAAACATTATAATATAAAGATTATTATAACCATAGAATTAATTGGAGGTATTAAACTCTATGGTTAAATACAAGGTTAATTTAAAATTTAAAGATACTGGAAAATCTTTAAATGAAATAATTACTGAAGTATTAAAAATTGAACTACAAAAGAAGATAGATATGACTTGCAATATATTGAAAAGAGAGCTACCATGTGATTATACTCATTATTCCCAAATGGAAGGGAGTAGTAATTAATGGTAGGGAATAATAGTTTTAAAGTAGGAATATATATAAGATTATCAAGAGATGATTTAACTAAAGAATCTGATAGTATTGTTAGTCAAAGAAGTTTACTTA
>CAZTUM010000019.1:0-13369 GCA_964616645.1 uncultured Muribaculaceae bacterium
ATAATAAAAATTTATAAAGTTTTGTATTAAAATACTTGACTTTATTATGGGAGGAGTATCTTTAATAATATTAGTACTAGGTATTACTTATGCTTGGTTTGAATGGCAAAGTAATACTAATACTAATGTAACATTTGAAGTAGGAGATTTAGGTATAACTTATATAGGAGAAGAGAATGTATTAAGTAAAGTATTATATCCAACAGCTAGTATGACTAATCCTGATAATGTAATACATACATTTAGTTTAACTACATCATCAAATATAGATATATATAGTAAGATATCATTAGATATTATTAATATAGATGAAGAATTAAAAGATGAATCTTTTGTATGGAAGTTATATAGAAATGATACATATATTGCAGGTGGTAACTTTTTAAATGCTATACAAGGTAGTGATGTATTACTTATTCAAAATGAAAAAATAACTAATGAATTAACAAATTATACATTATATATATGGATAGATGGAGTAAACTATAATAATCCTCTTGATATGGGAGGAAAGAGTTTTAACTTTAAATTAAAATTTGAAGCAGGTCAAGTAGACTACGTAACAGATAAAGAGTGCTTTGCATTTGATGAAAGTACAGGAAGTATTACAGACTATTTATGTTATTCTGGTAATACTAATGATTTACCCGTGATAACAGATGTAGTAATACCTAGTGAGATAGATGGGATAAAAGTAACAACAATAGGGAGGTATGCTTTTTCTAATAACAACCTAACAAGTGTAGTAATACCAAATAGTGTCACATCAATAGGATATTCTGCTTTTAAAAGTAACAACTTAACAAGTGTAGTAATCCCAGATAGTGTCACATCAATAGAAATTCATGCTTTTTCTTATAACAACCTAACAAGTGTAGTAATACCAGATAGTGTGACAACAATAAAAAGTTCTGCTTTTGAGTATAATGACTTAACAAGTGTAGTGATACCAAGTAGTGTAAAAAAGTTAAGTGGATTTGATAATAACAACTTAACAAGTGTAGTAATCCCAGATAGTGTAACAGAAATAAGTGATTGGGCTTTTTCTAATAACAACCTAACAAGTGTAGTAATCCCAGATAGTGTCACATATATAGATGATTGGGTTTTTTCAGATAACAACCTAACAAGTGTAACAATAGGGAATGGTGTCACAACAATAGGTGGTTCCGCTTTTTCTTATAACGACTTAACAGAAATAGTGATACCAAGTAGTGTAAAAAAGTTAAGTGGATTTGATAATAACAACCTAACAAGTGTAACAATAGGGAATGGTGTCACAACAATAGGTGGTTCCGCTTTTTCTTCTAACAACTTAACAGAAATAGTAATTCCAGATAGTGTAATAGAAATAAGTAATCAAGCTTTTGAAAATAACAACTTAACAAGTATAGTAATACCAAATAGTGTAGAATCAATAGGTAATTTTGCTTTTCAAGAGAATAACTTAACAAGTGTAGTAATCCCAGATAGTGTAACATCAATAAATAACTCTGCTTTTTATAAAAACCCTACATTAACAAGTATTGAAGTATCAAGTGATAACAAAGTATTTGATAGTAGAGATAACTCAAATGCGATAATAGAGACTTCTACAAATACATTAGTTGTAGGTTGTAAGAATACTATAATACCAAATACAGTTACATCAATAGGTCAACAAGCTTTTTCTAGTATGGGCTTAACAGAAATAGTAATCCCAGATAGTGTAGAGACAATAGGTAAATATGCTTTTTCTTATAACAACTTAACAAGCGTAACAATTGGGAATAGTGTAACATCAATAGGTAATTATGCTTTTTCTTATAACAACCTAACAAGTGTATTAATACCTAATAGTGTAGAATCAATAGATTATCGTGCTTTTTATTCAAATTCTAGTTCTAATCCTAACTTAACAACAATATATAACACTACTGGAAGAAGTTTTTATTGGAATAATATTATAAGAGATAGTAGTAGTACTTCATTTATAACAGGAACAGTAACTACTTCTGATAATAGAGTAGTAACTATTACTGCATTAGAATAACTTCTATAATTTACGTTTAATATTAATAAATTATTATCTTCAAAATGATATAAATTTTATATAATTTTAATATATTGTCATTTACTAAATTGCATAATATAATAATTGATACTCTGTTTTATTACTAAAGCTTGATTTGTAGCTTGAAAACTCTATAAACAATAATATTTATAGAGTTTTCTTATACATAAAATTATATTATATTTTTTTCTTTATAATTATACCAAACCAAAGAATAACCATCACTAGCAAAATACTTCCTATAACATATGGCATAACGTAGTAACAAAATTCCTCAAACAATGTACTATTCTTAAAAATACTTACCGAACTAATCATTAATACAATCAATATTAACCCATATAATAACTTACTATTAGTATTACTCTTAATCATATTAGCAATATAATAAACAATTAAAACAATACTAACAAATATACCAAACAACCATTGAACAACAATAATATTTTCTATTCTATCTAAAAAATTAAATAATTCAACCCTTTTTAACACAATATACTCTGGATATTGATAAGCACTAGCTAAATGTATTCCTAAACTACCTAAAATAATAATAAACATACCAAGCATTAGTAACATTGAAATAATATAACCAATAACAATATATTTATTATATTTATCTTGATTTATAATATTATTCTTAGGTATTATTAAAAATAAAAATATAGGAACAATATTGGTTAGACTAAAATAAACTACACCTAGTAAAGGGTTTTTAATACCATCTTTCATAAAAGGTAATAAATTAGATAAATCAATAGTATTAACAACACCACATAAAGCTACAAAAAGTAAAAATATATTAATACAAATAATAATTAGGCCCACTCTTGATAATGTTTCAAATCCTCTAGTAACTACATAAAAAGATAGTATTGTAAAAGGAATAGCTATAAACAAAATAGGCGTCTCAGATAAAAATTGACTTGATATAAAACTATTATAATTATAAGTAAATACGATACTCATTATAAAAAAGGCACTAACTAAAACTAAATTTAATATAAAACCAATCTTTTTACCAAAAATACTATTAATCTTATCTCTAACAGACAAATCTTTTTCATAATTAGCAATATAAGTAAACATAAAAACAATAACAAGTCCCAATATCATACTAATAATAATACTAATATATCCATCTACAGAAGCCACTCTAATAAGAGAATATATACCAGTACCCATAAACCCACTTATAAGTAATATCATAATCAAACTAGTAAGCTGTAAAGCATTAATCTTATCCTTTTTCATCATAAGTATCCCTCAATACATTTCCTTTTTTAGTAACACTAATATCTATTTTAACAACAACATTAATATCTCTAAATCCATCTTTATCCCAACTATCCTTAATTTCTTTATAATATTCATAATCGTTTTTATAAATTATATCTAAAAAATTAAAAATATCAATATTATAATCATTTTTAATATTATTAATAAAATTAAAAATATTATTACTCAAATTATCATTAATTAATTTTTCTACCTCATAAATCCCATCTTCCTTATCAATATCAATATTACAATTAAGCTCATTCACAGTAGCATTACCAGAAACAGACAAAATCATTTCCTTTTTAATCTTATCATACTTAACACCAGATTTAATTTCATCTATCTGTGAAGTAAAATATTTTCCATCTTCACAATTACAAGTAATAAGAGAACTTTCTACCATACCTTTAACATAATTTAAATAAATACTCTCATCATTATTAATATAATCTATCAATTTAGTATCTTTAAATATTCCTGTACTATCAAGAATAATCTCAGTACTATTATTAGACTTCTCAATATTTTCAATCTTATCATTATCTTCATGTAAATTATTAATAATTACACTAGGCAAAACAATATTTTTATTATCATCCAAATATAAATCCATCAATCTCTCAAAAGTAATCATCTGGCTAGAACCTAAATACTTAGTATCACTCTTTTGACTTTCTAAAATACTTTTAGAAGATATCATCTGACTAGGAGTTAAAGTCTCAAGTACTTCTTCACTAGTACAATTCTTAGTAATTAGTACATTAAACTGCATCCTAACTAAAGGGTCCCTAAAAAAAACTTCTAAAATATCTTTAATATCATCTCTAGCAACCTCTTCACTAATTAAAAGTATATTCAAATGACTAGGATAAACTCTTTTTGGAGATTTTAAAATAATTTCCCTAAATCCTTCCTTCAAAGACATATTAGAAGTTTCATACAAAATAACTTCTGGAGTATTACCACTTCCACTAGTATTTGTTTCCTTTTTCTTTATATTCATAACTTGAGATATTATCTTATAACCATATTCATCTTTATCTATCCCAATCGCAGTAGTAATAGCAATTTCGCTAAGCTCATGATAATTATAACAACCACTAAGAAGCATAACTAAAAACAAACTAATTATTTTTGTTTTCATCAAAATCCCTTCCTTTCTTAACAACATTATTTGACAAAAAAGAAATTCTCTTCCTAATAGAATTTAAAGGAAACCTAATAATACTATTTTTAAGACCCACAGACGATGTTGGAGCATAAGGAATTAAATAAGGTTTACCAAATGAATTAGTAGAAGCCATCTTTGTAATAAAATAAATAAATACAATAACTATCCCAATAATTCCAAGAAAAGACCCTCCAATCATAAATAATAGCCTATACCATCTAAGACCATTTGTAATCTCAGGCTCAGTAAAAGGAAGAGAACTAATCGCAGTTATTGCAATAATTATAATCATAATAGGAGAAACAATCCCCGCGGATACCGCAGCATCACCTAATATTAAAGCACCTACAATTGATAAAGAACTACCAGAAGAACTAGGAACTCTAAGGTCAGCTTCTCTTAATATCTCAAAAGAAATCATCATAATAAAAGCTTCAAAAAACGCAGGAAAAGGAACTCCCTCTCTTTGCATAGCAAAATTAATAAGTAATTCTATAGGTATCATCTCTTGATTATAAGTAATTAAAGCAATATAAATCCCAGGCGTTAAAAGAGCAATAAAGAAAGCTAAGTATTTAAGTATTCTAGTAAAACTAGCATTAATACTCTTAGCATAAATATCCTCAGTAGTCATAAAAAAATCATTAAAAAGACCAGGAATAATTAATACATAAGGGCTATTATCTACTACAATAGCAATTTTTCCATCTAAAAGACTTCTACAAACCACATCAGGCCTCTCAGTAGTAAGTATAGTAGGTAATAAACACTTATTTTCTTCCTCAATTAAATTCTTAATCATCTCACTATTAATAATACCATCTATATTAATCTTATTAAGCCTCTTAACAACATCTAAAACTAAATCTTTATCAACAATCCCATTAATATAAACAACCCCAACATGAGTATTAGTATATTTACCAATATCCATCTCATTTATCCATAAATCATTACTCTTTATCCTTTTCCTAATAAGCCCAATATTAGTCTGATAACTTTCTATAAAAGAATCTTTAGAACCCCTAATAGTATCCTCAGAATTAGGCTTATCTACAGACCTATCAATATTAGCTTTAACCTCTAAAGCAAAACCAACCCTCTCACCATTAATAATTAAAATACAAAAACCATTATTTAAATATTTACATAAATCATCATATTCATAAATTTTAATAATCTTGTAATTACTTAAATTATTATAAATAGAAGAAATTATATCTTTATAACTACTAATACTATTTAAACTTCTAATTATAAAGTCACTAATCATTATAGAAGAAGTAAGTGATTCATTATATATAATATATACATCTCTATCATTAACATTCTTCTTTCTATATATAATATCTTTAGCCTCATTAGTATCAATCTTTATCCTATTTACAACACTTTCTATCTCACTAAGCATCTAATCACCACATTTCATCTATATTATGCAACAAAAAAAGATATTTATAAGTAATTTACATATATATAATTTTCATGTTATAATATGTATATATTTATAAGGAACGTGATATAATGAAAAGCAAAATTGTTAAAAGTGATATAATTCTATTAAGCTTGACACTATTATTTTTATCTATCGTAATAATTTTAGTAGATTTTCCCCAAAAAAATAATGAATTATATGACATAGATGTAAACAAAGCCTATTATATATATGATATTAATAGTAAACCTATAAGCTTAACATATTATTTGATAAATACTTATAAACAAGATACAACAGAAACTATCATTGACAAAATAGCCACCAAAATACTAAAAAATATTTCACCTAATATAGAAATTATTAATATAAATATAAATAATAATACACTAGAATTAACTATCAATGATAAAATATCTAATTATAATACACATAATATTAATTGCTTAGTAAACAGTCTAACCGAGATTAAATCTATAAACGAAATAACATTTATTAATAATGATAACACAACAAATACATATTATAATACAACAAATGATTACTATATAAATTCACCAATTACTAATAAACTATATACATTTTTATATCGTGATAATAATTATAAAATAGTATATTTAGATAAGGAAAATAATACTAATTATCTAACAATTACAAAAAGCAAAGATAACTATGTTATATATAATTATAATAACGAAGAATATAAAATGTATATTAAAGATGATGGTTTATATCTAAATGATAATAAAATACTATCTAATACATACAAAGTAAACGATACATGGAATACAAGCAAAATAGAAGACATAACTAAAACAGATAACAATACATTATTAATAACGGTAGTAAACACTAAAGAAGATGGTAAAGAAATATATAAATTAGAGCAAGGAATAGGTATCTATTCATATAAAAAAATTGATAATTCAAACAATATAATTGAAAGTATTATTTATAAAAAGAAGGAATTTAACAATGATTAAAGTAAATGATACATTAAACATCGAAATAACAGATATTACTAATTTAGGAAGTGGAATAGGAACATATGAAAATAAAAAAATTTATGTTCCTAAAGCCATAAAAGGAGATTATATCAAATTAAAAATAACTAACATCAAATCAAAATATATAACAGGAGAAATTAAACAAATACTTAAAGAAAGTACCAGTAGGACACCATCAAATTGCCCATTTTATAACACATGTGGAGCTTGCCATTTCCGTACTATTAGTTATGAAGAAGAAAACAAAATAAAATACGACTATCTAAAAAAAATATTTAATAATTACCAATTATCCCCTATGATTACTTGCAATAACGATAATTACCGCAACAAAGTAACATTTCATGTAAAAGAAAGTAAGATAGGTTATTATCAAGATAATACACATACATTAATTGAAATAGATAACTGTAGATTATTACATCCAAATATTAATACTATATTACCATATTTACAAAAACTAGATTTAACAAATGTAAAAGAAATAATGTTACGTACAAGTACATATTATAATGAAACAATGATAAAATTTACAGGCCAAATAAAAAACATAGAAACATTAAAACAACTACAAAATGTTAAATCAATATATTTAAACAATACATTACTATATGGAAACAAATATATCAAAGAAAGGATTAACAATTTAGATTACACAATATACCCCAATTCCTTCTTTCAAATAAATTCTAACATGGTAAAAGCATTATATGACAAAGTAAAAGAATATGCACAATATGGTAATAATCTTTTAGATTTATATTGTGGAACAGGCACAATTGGTATATATTTAAAAGATAATTATAAAAAAATATTAGGAATCGACATTGTAAAAGACAATATAGAAAACGCTAATATAAATAAAAAAATAAACAACGCAAACAATATTACATTCATTTGCAAAGATGCTAAATACGTTACAAATAATAATTTTGATACTATAGTTGTAGACCCTCCAAGAATAGGTATGTCAAAAGAAGTAATTACCTATATAAATAGAATTAAACCAGATAAAATAATATATGTATCGTGCAATCCAAATACTTTAAAAAGAGATTTAAATTTATTAAAAGATATTTATACATTAAAAGAAATTACACCAATAAATATGTTTCCAAGGACAAATCATGTTGAATGTGTCTCACTACTACAAAAGAAAACACCATAAAAAAATATAGATAAAATTTGAAAGGATGAAATAAAAATGAATGAAGTAATAGAAAATATTAAAACTAGAAGAAGTATAAAAAAATATAAAAGTGATATGGTACCTCAAGAAATGATTGACATTATTGTATCATCTGGTACATATGCCCCATCAGGATTAAACAAACAATCTCCAATAATCTTAGAAATAACAAACAAAGATATAAGAGATAAATTATCTAAAATAAATGCAAAAATAGCTAATTTAAAAGAAGATGTTGACCCTTTTTATAATGCACCAGTTGTACTAGTTGTGTTAGCTGATAAAAATATTCCTACATATATTTATGATGGAAGTTTAGTAATGGGAAATATGATGCTAACAGCTCATTCTCTTGGGCTAGGAAGCTGTTGGATACATAGAGCAAAGGAAACATTTGAACAAGAAGAAGGCAAAAAAATATTAGAAGAATTAGGTATAGGCAAAAATTATGAAGGTATTGCAAATTGCATTATAGGTTATCCCGATATAGAACCAATTCCACATAAAATAAAAGAACAATACATATATAAAATACAATAATTACCAAAAATTTTATTATAGTAAATACTTATATTAAAATTAAAAATAAGGAGTGAAATAATGAAAAATAAAATCTTTATACTATTAGTAATAGGGCAAATATTACTAATAACAGGATGTGAAAATAATAAAACAAGTAATGGAATTAACTATACAAACAAATATGAATGTTACAAGATAGAAACTTATACAAAATATGATGTTGAGAATAAAAGCTATGGCTTTTTACTCCATAATGATACAGTTGAATCAGAAAATGCACTAGAAAAGGAAACAACTAAAATTTATGACTTTAATAAAAAGGGAGATAAATTAATAGGATATTATATAGTTGAGAAGTATACTTATAAAGAAAAATACGACATGCAAAAAGAAAAAGAAGAATATCAAACAAAATGTAATAAAAATAATGGAGAAAAATATGAAAATTGTGAAGTTAAACTAGATGATGATGTTATTACATTAACATTAACTATGAATATGGAAAATAAAGAAAATATAGAAGAAACAAAAAATATTACACTGGAAAGTATAAAAAGTGAATTTTCAAAAAATGATGAATACACTTGTAAATAACAGTTGAATTATGAAAGGATGGAAAATAATGAAAAAAAGATTATATAGAAGTGAAGAAAATAGTAAATTATTAGGAGTATGTGGAGGAATAGCAGAATATTTTGATATAGACCCCACAGTAGTAAGAATTATATGGATATTATCTTTATGTTTCTTTGGAAGTGGAGTTATAGCCTACATTGTATGTGCATTAGTAATGCCAAAGAAATCAGAAATAAAAGAAAACAATAAAAAAAATAATTAAGGACTATTTCTAATTACAAAATGTTATCTATGAAATATATTAAGTAGTCAAATAGCCCCATCATAATAACAAAAATTAAAGAAATCAAAATTTTAACAATTGAAATCTTTATGTTTAACATTATACATGATATAATTAATTCATAAAAGAAAGAGGTATACTAATGGCAAAGAAAATAGTTTGGATAATTATTGCTATAACTTTATGGGTATTGATGTTTTCAACCGATACACTTAGAGTAGAAAAAAAAGAAAAACCTTGGTTTTGTATCCCATTTGAAACTAACAATGGAGAAGGATATTACTATGGTATAGGATACAAAGTATACATAACTACACAAAAAAATGATAAAGGTGTATATAAGGTAAAAAATGCCATATTAGGTAGCTGGTTTAGTAACTTAAAAGGAGCAAGTAATGTACAGTAAAGATTATTTAAAGTATTTAAATGAATTATCTAAAATCTTTCCAACTGTAGATGATGCTGTAACTGAAATAATAAATTTGAATTCTATTTTAGCACTACCACGTAGTGTAGAACATTTTATGAGTGATTTACACGGACAAGCAGATGCTTTTAGTCATATCCTAAATAATGCTTCAGGAGGGATAAGATATCGTATAACACAACTATTTGATGGCAAATTAACAAAAGAAGAACAAGATGAATTAGCAACTATAATATATTATCCTAAAGAAAAAACAGAATTAATTTTAAAAAACCTACAAAACAAAGAGAAATGGTATGAAGAAAAATTATTTCAAATAATAGAAGTAGCTAAAAAATTTTCATCAAGATATACTAGAAGTAAAGTAAGGAAAACATATAAAGCATATAATGAAAAACTAAGCTATATTTTAGATGAATTACTAAACAATAAAATAGAAGAAGAAAATAAAAAAATGTATTATCAAACAATAATTAAATCAATAATAGAACTAGATTATGCAGAAAGACTAATTATTGCTCTTGCAACAGTAATTAAAACTCTTGCTGTTGATGAATTACATATAATAGGGGATATTTACGATAGAGGCCCAGAGCCTCATAAAATTATGGACCTACTAGAACAATACCACAGTGTTGATATAGAATGGGGAAATCATGATATCTTGTGGTTAGGTGCAGCTTTAGGAAGCAAAATTTGTGTATCAGGTGTTATTACCAATAGTGTAAGGCATAACAATTTAAATATTATAGAAGATGTATATGGCATTAATTTAAGACCATTAGCCAACTT
This sequence comes from uncultured Muribaculaceae bacterium, assembly GCA_964616645.1. Classification (GTDB taxonomy): domain Bacteria; phylum Bacillota_I; class Bacilli_A; order RF39; family UBA660; genus JAEDMO01. Next base: position 10,737 of record CAZTUM010000019.1, read on the forward strand.
TGCTGAAGCAACATATTCAAAAACAGAAATATGGAGACCAAAAGGAACTAGTATAGAAGATTATGATAAAAATATAGATATAAAACAATCATCAAAAATCCATAAAGCAATATCAGTAATTATGTATAAATTAGAAGGCCAACTAGCAAATACTCATAAAGAATATAACTTAGAACAAAGAAGACTACTTCATAAAATCGATTATACAAATCAATCTATTGAAATAGACAATCATATATATCATTTAGAGGATATTGATTTTCCAACAATAGATAAAAATAATCCATATATGTTAACAAAAGAAGAAGAAAAATTAATAGAAGATATTTCAAAAGCATTTTTAAATAGTGAACTATTGCAAAGACATATGAACTTGTTTATTGAAAAAGGTTCTATGTACAAAATAGAAAACAATAACCTAATGTATCATGCACTAGTCCCTTTAAACCAAGATGGTAGCTTAAAAAGTGTTAGTTTAAATAATATGAGCCTTAAAGGGAAAGAGTTATTTGACTATATAGATGCAACCGTCCGCAATTTATATTATAACAAAGGAAATAACAAAGAATATGACCTTGATTTAATGTGGTTTCTATGGTGTGGAAAAGACTCCCCATTTTTTGGAAAAAATAAAATGACTACATTAGAAAGAGTATTAATTAAAGATATAAATGCACATAAAGAACAGAGAAATTATTACTATAAATATCAAGAAAACGTAACAATTATAGAAAACATTCTACATAATTTTGGTATTAAAGATACTCAAAATGCACACATTATCAACGGACATATTCCGGTAGAAAAAATTAATGGTGAGTGTCCTTTAAAAGCAAAAAATAAATTAATAGTAATAGACGGTGGATTTTCTAAAGTATATCAGAAAAAAACTGGACTTGCAGGATATACACTAGTATCAGGTTCAACTGGTATGCGTATAATAGCTCATGAACCATTTGGTAATTTAGAAGATGCTATTAAAAATAACGAAGATATTCATTATGCAATAGATATACAGCAACCCCATTCCAAGCGTATTACCATCGCAGATGTAGATAAAGGAAAAGAATTAAAAAATCAAATATTAGATTTAAATAATTTGATTAAAGCATATCAAAATGGAATAATTAAAGAAAATAAAACATATAAATACATAAAAGTATTAACAAAGAATTAAAGTATATACAAGAAGTATGTTAAATTAACAAAAAAAATATGATACTATTGTATAACTTTTTTTCATATGATAAAATAATAAATAGAAGGTGACAAGATGAATATTTTAAATATTTTTAAAAAAAAGAAAGAAAAAAAATTTATAGACAAGATTAAAGACCTCTTTAAAAAAAATAAGAAATCAAAAAAAAATCAAATAGAATACTATTCTTTTAAAGAAGTATTAGTTATAATGTTATTTTCAGTAGGAATAGGAATAGTAATAACGATATCAATAATTAATTTAACAACAGGGGGTAACTATCTAAAAAATTCTAAAGAAATAAGCAAGTTATTAGAGGCATATAATACTATAAATAGTAATTATTATGGAGATATTGATAAAGATAAATTAATTGAATCTGCAATAGATGGGATGTTATCATCAGTACAAGACCCATACACTACATACATTGACCAAACAGCAACTGAAACATTTATGCAAAAAGTAAAAGGAGAATATGAAGGCATTGGATGTGAAATAGGTCTAACAACATCACAAGATATTGTAGTAGTAAATGTTTTTGAAAATAGTCCCTCTTATCAAGCAGGATTAGAAGTAGGAGATATTATACTTAAAGTTGATGGGCAATCTTTTCAAGATAAAACTAACAATGATGTCTCTAACTATATTAAAAACAGTGAAAATTCTAAGATTAAATTAACTATACAAAGAGATAATGAAGAGAAAGAATTAACAGTTGAAAGAAAAAATATTGAAATACCATCAGTATCAAGTGAAATAATAGAGAATAACAATCAAAAAATAGGCTATTTAAAAATATCAATTTTTTCTGGGGTAACATATAAGCAATTCAAAACAGAATTAACAGAATTAGAAAGTCAAGGAATCAATAGTTTAATTATTGATGTAAGAGATAACACAGGTGGCTATTTAGATGTTGTAACTGATATATGTGATTTATTTTTATCAAAAGATAAAATAATCTATAAGTTAGAAGACAACTCAGGTATTACTAATAAATATGCTAAAAGTAAAGAAAATCGTACGTATCCAGTCGCGGTATTAACAAATAAAAACAGTGCATCAGCTTCAGAAATACTCGCGAGCGCTATAAAAGAAAGCTATAATGGTTATGTTATAGGAACAACAACATATGGTAAAGGAACAGTACAACAAACCTATGCTATGTCTGATGGAAGTATGATTAAATACACTCATCAAAAGTGGCTTACACCTAATGGAAACAGCGTAGATGGAATAGGAATAGAACCTACAAACTATATTGAGTTATCTGATAAATACACCCAAAACCCAACTAGTAATAATGATAATCAATTACAAGAAGCAATAAATATTTTAACCAATAAATAAAGTATAAAAAAAGGAACTATCAAAAATTTGATGTGACCCCCATTTCGGATACATCATAAAAAGAACTATTTTCTAAATCAAA
>CAZTUM010000020.1:0-11766 GCA_964616645.1 uncultured Muribaculaceae bacterium
AGAGTAATTTTAGAATATATAAAATATTCTTTATGAAATAATGTAAAATATGTGTCAAATAACTAACTTCCTTCTTTTTTTATGCTATACTTAATTTAATGATAGTGCAGGGCCACTATTATATATATGGTATGAGATGAGGTGTATAGGGGGATATTTGAATTAAAAAAATAAAATAAAAAAAATATAGGAGGTAAAGTATGCAAAAAAAATTTAAGAAGTTAGCCAATATTATTTTAGTTTTAACAGTGGCATTATCACAATTAATTCCAAGTATACAGGTTTTTGCATCAGTACTAACTGAGGAAGTAGGGTTAGTAACAAGTATTAAGACTGGTATTGATGAATATGTAGATATTAAAGATGAATATACTTTTAATTATGATGGGACTGATATTACTAATTATGATATAAAGGTTAAGACTAATAATTATACACTTGAGGGTAATAATTATTTACTTGTTTTAGATAATGATGTTTATACTATTAATTATGATAAAGTACTTATAAATAATAGTGCTAGATATGTATTATCTAAAGGAACAAACGATTATGTAGAAAAAAATATTAATCTTACAGCTTTGAATTTTAATGGTAAAATGAATTTGAAATTTAAGTTATATGAAATAGATGATATGTATGATGAATTTATTTTAGGTGGTAGTGATGTTAGTAGTATTGATTTAACTAATAAAGAGGCAATTCTTACTAAAGAGATTACTATTTATAGTATGGGATATACTAATACAATAGATGTGGGTAGTGTAATATATACTGATGGTGAATTAGTAAATTATTTAGATGATACTGATAGTTATACTTTAGATGGTAGTAAATTAATTACAAATGATGTTAATATTACATATACACCTTTATTAAGGGATGTTGATTTAGAAGAAGTATATTATATTTATTATACTATTAATGATTTATTTGTTGATATAGAAAAAGTAGATTATAAAGATATAACTAAAACATTAACTAATTTAAATTCATTGGTAAATGGTATATATAAAATAGATATTAATGTAGTAGATAAATTAAATAATGTATTAATAAATAAGACACTTAATTTTAGTGTTTATGATAGTGCTAAAGTATTAACAAAAGAAGATTTTAGTGAAGATAATATATCTTTAATGACAGTATTAAGTTATAATAATTTAACTAGTGAAGAAAAATCTTTGTTAGAGCTTACAGAAGTAGAATTAAATAGGATAGAAGAACTTGTTAATTACTATAGTAAAGAATCTTATGTAGATAGAAATATATCTAGTATAATTTCTTTAAATGATTATTATGCAAGTAGTTTTTATGAAATAGATGGAGATAAAGAGAAGGTATTTATATCATCTGGAACAATTAATAATATTAATTCTATAGATAATCGTATTAATACTATGATGTTACAACAATTATTTGGAAATGATAATGTTATAGTTTATGCTTATGATGAAAATCTTAATAAATTAGGTAGTGATGTTTATCTTAAGACTAATATGACATTAGAGTTTTATGTAAATGGAATTAAGAATAATTATAAAGTGGTATTATTAGGTAATTTATCTAGTGATGATGGTTATATTAATCATGATGATATAATAAATATTATAGATATTGCTATAAATAGTACTAGGTTAGATGGCATTTATAAGTTAGCAAGTGATGTTAATAAAGATAATGAGATAAATATATTAGATACTACTAATCTTATGAATTTATTGAAGAATGGTACTTATAATTATGAGGATAGTAAAATAATTAGTAATATAAAAGCAATATTAAATCCTGATAAGACAGAAGTTAGAGTAGGTGATACTTTTGAACTTACACTTGGTTTAAAGAACTTTAATGGAAATAAAATATCAGGATTAGAAGGTATTATTAATTATGATAAATCATTAATAGAGTGTGTTAGTGTATTAAATATTAATGATTGGTATGGAAATATTAATGTAATAAATGAAGATGGGTATGGTAAGTTTTTGACTTCTGGATATACTATATTAGATAGTGAAACAACTATATTAACCTATACATTTAAGGCTTTAAAAGAGGGTAATGCTACTGTATATATAGATAATATTAAAGCCGCTTTAAATGGTGTAGAAGTGCTTTTTGATGATAGTGAAACTAATACTGTATCAGTAACTATAGATAGAGCATTATATACAAATAATAATTTAAGTAGTATAAGTACTGATATAGGTAATTTTGATAAAGCTTTTGATAAAGATATATTAAGATATACTTTATATGTAGATTATCGTACTACTAAGGTTAATTTAAGTGGAGTAGTAGAAAATGAATATGCAACTACAAGTGCTTTTAAGGAGTATACTTTAAGTGGATATAAGACTACTATAGAAATACCTGTTACTGCAGAAGATGGTTCAGTAAAGACTTATATTGTTGATGTAATAAAGGTAGATAATAGAAGTGTTAATAATTATTTATCTGATTTAAAGATTGATGGAGCTAATATTGAGTTTGATAAGAATACTTATGAATATGATATTACTGTAGAAAATAATATAACAGAATTAACTGTTTTAGCTACTGCGGAGGATTCTAAATCAGAAATAACTATTACAGGTAATAATGATTTAAAAGTAGGGGAAAATACTATTGAAGTAACTGTTGAAGCGGAAAATGGTAGTACTAGGGTATATAAAGTTAATGTAACTAGAAAGAATATAGAAACAATAAATGATGTAGATGAAGGGGAAGAAAATAATAATTCTAAATTGATTTTAATAATTCTTATTATTGCTACATTATCTGCGTTAATATATTTAATATTTAAGGATAATTCTAGTGATGATAATGAAAATAAGGAATTTAAATTAAAAGATAAACCATATAATAAAAAGCAATAAAAAATATTGCTTAAGGCTATTTACAAAAGAGATTTTGTGGGTAGTCTTTTTTTTAAATCATATACATATTACTATCTGGTTCATTATTATAAATATTAGTAGTATTACCACTGTATTGTCCTTCTAATCTACTAACTCTTGCATTAAGTCTATTAACTTGTTGTTCTAATGCACTAATTCTATTTTCATAATTATTAATATTTTGATTTGGTAACATTACTTGATTAGGCATCATATTTTGATTAGGCATAATCATTCCTCCAGGCATTACCCCAGCATATCCATAATTGGAATAAAACATATCCCTATTATTATCGTTCATAAAATATTCACCTCTTATTCATAAGTATTATATGTATTAATTTAAATAAAGATACTATAATAACAAATATTTACAAATAATAAGTATTAGTGTATAATTATAAACACAAAGGGAGGTTATATATGATGGCTTATGATAAAATAAGGGAATTAAAGGAAGAATATGGAGTTAGTTTTAGTAAGATATATGCAATTAAGAATATTATAATTAATAAATTAAAAGAGTTAAGTATTTATGAGCAATTGTTTTTAGATGAAGAATATATAGAATATTTATTAGAATCAGTAATATTACTAAAATCTACGGTTGTAAGTAAGAAAATTAAAACTCCTGGGTATAGACCTAGTGATGAATATTTAGTGATGTATGTATTATATAAAATGGGTTATATAAATAGTGATAAGTTACCTGAGATGAAGGTAAGGAAATTACAAGATAATGATATTTAATGGAGAAAATATGAGATTAAAGAATGTAAAAAATAAAGAAAGTATTATAGAAAATGGGAAATATTATTTAGCTAATCCTAAAGAATATATAGGTAAATATAATGAGTTATTTAATAATTTAAATCCTATATATATAGAAATAGGTATGGGTAAAGGCGCTTTTATTATAGAAAATGCTTTAAGATATCCTAATATTAATTTTATAGGTATTGAAAAGTATGATAGTGTTATAGCAAGAGCTATACAAAAATCAAATGATTTAGAATTGTCTAATTTAAAATTAATAAAGATTGATGCATTAGAAATAGATAATATATTTTCTAAAGAGATAGATTTAATATATTTAAATTTTTCTGATCCTTGGCCTAAGGAAAGGCATGCAAAAAGAAGATTAACAAGTCCAATTTTTTTATCAAAATATGATAAAATATTTAAAAATAATGCTCATATTATTCAAAAGACAGATAATATTAATTTATTTAATTATTCAATTGATACATTAAAAGAATATGGATATAAGATTATATCTATAACAAATGATTTACATAGTACTAATATATCAAATATAAATACAGAGTATGAAGATAAATTTGTAAGTAATAATATTAAAATAAATAGATTAGAGGCTATAAAAGAAGATAGTTAGAAATGTATTTAAGAGCTTTATTAGTTCTTTTTTTATTAGATTAATTTGGAGGTTATTATGGAGTTAGAAATTAAGTTAGTTAATATTAGTGAAAAAGATAAATTAGAAAGATTATTACAATTATATTTACATGATTTGAGTATGTATTTTCCAATTACATTTAATTCAAATACTTGTGAATATGAATATGATTTAAATAAATATTTTATAGATAATTATGCTTATTTTATTAAATTAAGTGATGAGATACTTGGTTTTATTCTTGTAGATGATAATTCTAATAATAATTATGAAATAAGTGAAATGTTTGTATTAAATAATTATAAGGGTAAAAAAATAGGGAAACAAGCTGTTATGAAAGTTTTTGATACTTATAAGGGTAATTGGACTATTAAAGTTGTTCCTCTTTCTCCTGCTGCAGAGTCATTTTGGAAGAAAACTGTTAATGATTATACAAATGGGAATTTTTATTTAGAATATACAGGGAAATATAAAAGAGTAGAATTATATTTTACAAATAAATAAAATTAGAAGGAGATATAATGGGAAAAGATATTAAACCGTATAGACAAAGAGGGAATACTTGTGCTATTGCTTGTATGATGATGGTGTTAGAATATTATAAAGTAATAGAAAGAGCAAATTGGTATGAAGAAAGAAGATTATATAGAATATATGGTTCTAAATATATTAGTGGTACTCCATTTTCTGCATTAGCGTTTCATATGGCTAAAAATGGTTTAGATACTACTATATATCATGAAAGTGATAATTTGTTTGAAAATAAGTATAATGCTTTTAATAAAGAAGATTTTGATATTTTAATGAAAGAATATAAAGAATATTTAGAGTTTGCAAAGAATAATGGTGCAAAAGTTTTAAAGGGTATTTTAATAAATACTGATATATTAAAACAAAAATTAAAAGAGGGTAATTTAGTTATATTAGCAGGAGTTTTATCTGGTATTTATCATGCGATACTATTAACAGGTTATGATGATATTGGATTTAGTGTATGTGATCCTTTATATAAGACTAAACAGATAAGAACTTTTAAAGAAATAGAAGAATTTATGAATACTAGTATTGGGAAATGGTTTATTGTGGTAAATAAAGAAAATAAATAATAATATTTTTTAATCAGGTTAAAGAAATGAAAAATATAGGCTCAGCTAACATTTGAAAACTTGGCAGGTGTTAAACTCCAGAAATTTCTACATTAAACGTCTATTTTAGTTGTTGGTATTATTTTGTAGTATTAAAAAATTTAAATTTAAGTGGTTTTTTTGAATAAATAATTGATAAATCTTTTAATTTATGTTATTATTATTTTATAAGATAGCTGTGGCTTTTTTGTGTGCTATACTATATTTATTGTGATAAGAAGGGAATATGGTATTTATGAAGAAAATTATATATATAATTGGAGTGTTTGTTTTATGTTTAACTACTTTAACGATGTATACGACGTATGCAATGTTTACTACATCAGTATCTAGTGATACTGCATTAAATTTGGATACTACTCTTAATTATAATTTTGGTATAAGTGGAGTTAAAAGGTTTACTTTAGAAGCAGAGACTGTAATTAGTTTTAATATGATTATTAAGAATAGTATTAGTAATTCTATGAAATATGGTATATATTATAATTATGTGTCTGGTGATGAAGGAATAGTTGGAGAGGTAGTTAGTGATGCTAGTAGTGTTACAGTAAGTAGTAATTCTACTGGTGTTCTTAGTGCTAATGCTAGTAAGACTGTGAATATGGCGATATATAATAATACTCTTTCTACAGTAGTTGTAGAAGTTGGTGTTGTTAGTGATGAGGTTACTTTAGTATATCCTGATGGTGCAGTTTTAGTTAGTGACACTATAGATGATGATATGTTAGATGATGGAGTATGTACTAGTAAATTATCTTATGATGAAGATGATTGTTATAGTGTTAGGGAGAATGGGTATGTAAATACTTATTGTAATATATTAACTAATAGTACTGTTGTAAATAATTTAGATGAATCTGGTGCTAGTATACCTAATTTAATAGATGGAATGATACCAGTATATTATAATGGTACTAATTGGGTTAAAGCTAATTATTTAAATGATACTACTATTAATCAGTGGTATGATTATAATGAAAAGGAATGGGCTAATGCAGTAATGGTGAGTAGTACAACAAGAGATTCTTATTTATCAGATGCTACAACCCCAGTAGGTACAGTAATTCCTGAATCAGATATTTTGGCTTATTATGTATGGATACCAAGGTATAAATATAAGTTATTTAATGTAAGTTCTTCTACTAGTACATCTCCTAGTTTGATAGATGTTGTTTTTGAAGATAAAAATGCTAGTGATTATGTTAAAGCAACTGGTAGTGAGAATGAAACGTATCTTACACATCCTGCGTTTACTTTTGGCGATGATGAATTAGATGGAATATGGGTTGCTAAGTTTGAGACTACTGGAACTTCAACTTTACCTACTTCAAAATCAGGGTTATCTCCTTTAACTAATCAGTCTATGTCGGCACAGTTTTCTACGGCTAAATTGCTTGGTACAGAAACATATTTAACCGCTACTGGAGTAAGTAAGTCTGATGCTCATATGATGAAAAATACTGAATGGGGAGCAGTGGCTTATTTGAAACAAAGTGCTTATGGTCTTGGGAATACTAATATAGGTAATAATGCGTATGTAAGTTCTAATAGTTATATGACTGGTTGTGGACCTGTTAGTGCAAGTGATTTAACAAGTACTACTACAACTTGTAATAGTTATACAACTACAGTTGGGATGCTAGCATCTACTACGGGTAATGTGTATGGAGTGTATGATATGGCAGGTGGAGTTTGGGAAAATGTAATGGGTGTTTTGAAAACTAGTGCTGGTACTGCTTTAACTTATTCTTCTTCTGGTTTTACTACAAGTAGTTTACCTTATGGAAGTAAGTATGTAGATATGTATACTTATGGGACATCAAATTCTACTTATACAAATAGGTTATTGGGTGATGCAACTGGGGAGACACTTAATTGGTATAGTGACCAAAAGGAATTTGTTTATAGTAGTGGTCCTTGGTTTCTTCGTGGGGGTAGAAGTGATAATACTACTTCTGCTGGTATATATGCTTTTGCAAGTAGGACTGGTGAAGCTGTTAGTACATATGGTTTTAGGTCAGTGTTGGTAAATATAAATTAAAGAGGTGTTAAAATGAAGAGAGCTTTTTTGTTAATTTTTGTTATTGTAACTGGTCTTATTGGTTTATCTTTATATTCAACTTATGCTATTTATGTAACTTCCAGTAATAGTGTTAATATGTCTACAACGCTTAGTTATGAATTTGATATAAATAATCAAACATCTTTTTCGATTCCAGCAGGTAAGGTATTGCATTTTTATGCGGTTTTAAAAAATCCATATGATAAGTCTTTAAAATATGCTATTTATCATAATTATACTTTAAATAATAGCAATGTTATTATAGGCGAGGTAGTAGAAGATAGTTCTGTTATTACTACTCCTTCTAATGTAACTGGTCTTTTAGAGGCAAATACTTCTAAGAATGTATCTTTGGCTGTTATAAATAATTCTTCTAGTACAGTTAGTATTAGTTTTGGATTAATACCAGGGTATAGTAATAATGATATTACTTATGCGGCTAATCAAAAAGCTATTACTAGTACTATTAGTAATAGTAGTGTATATAATTATAAGTGTGTTAATGATTTTCAGTTTGATGAAAGTTCGTGTGTAAATAAAATAGAGAATGGTTCTTTAAATAGGTATTGTAGTGCAAAGATTAGTAGTGAAGAAGAGGTATTACAAACTCAATATAGATATGGTGAGGAAGCATGTGGTGCTTATAAATGTTGTACTACGACTTCTACACCTGGGACTTCATATTATGGCTGTTATGAAGAAGAACAAGATGGGGAGTATTGCATAAAGACTAGATGCACTGATGACGAAGGTGATACTATAATGGGTTATACTTGTACATATTATAAAACAAGTACTACTTGTACAGAAAATCAAACATCATGTGAAAGTGGTGCTACAGCAACTTGTACTTCTTCTTATATTAATTATTTTGATTGGTCTACCACTGATAGGACTGGAGAGAGTTATTGTCAAGTTAGGACTTGTGCTAAAGATTTTAAAGGGTTATATTCTTTATGTGATGAGGCTAGTGATTGTTAGATATAGTTTTTCTATATCTTTTTTATTTGACTTGTAAGGGTATTTTTGATATACTTTTTATATGTAGAAGGAGGTATTTATGGAGAAGGTATTATTATGTATATTAGATGGAGTAGGCATTAGGGATTGTGAGTATGGTAATGCTTTTTTAAATGCTTCTAAGCCTAATTTTGATTATTTATGGAATAGGTATAGTCATAGTTTACTTAATGCTAGTGAGGAGTATGTTGGGCTTCCTAAGGGGCAGATGGGTAATTCTGAGGTTGGACATACTAATATAGGAGCTGGTAGGATAGTATATCAATCTTTGGAACTTATTAATAGGGCTTTTAGTAATTTAGATATTGCTAATAATTATGATTTGCAAGAGGTATTTAGATATGTTAAGGATAATGATAAGAAGTTACATGTTATGGGGCTTTTTAGTGATGGGGGTGTTCATTCTCATATTAATCATTTTATTAATATGTTAAATATTGCATATGATAATGGTGTTGATAAGTTGTATGCTCATGTTATTACTGATGGGAGAGATACTAAGTATGATTGTGCTTTAAAGTATATAGATTTGTTTTATTTAAATAATGTTGGTAAGTTGGGTAGTATATCTGGTAGGTATTATGCTATGGATAGGGATAAGAGGTATGATAGGACTGATTTATATTATGATGTTATTACTAATGGTGATAGTTATAAAGATATAGATGTATATGATTATGTTAAGGGTAGTTATAAAGATAATTGTTATGATGAGTTTATTCATCCTTGTTTGATTTCTAAGGATGGTTATATAGATAAAGATGATGTTGTTATTTGGATTAATTTTAGACCTGATAGGGCTAGACAGATTGTTAAGAAGTTATTAGATAATGGGATTAAGGTTTTATCTATGATGAAGATTAGTGATGATTTAGATAATTTATATATGTTAAATAAGGATTATGTTAGTAATACTTTGGGTGAGTATATTGGTAGTTTAGGTTTATCACAACTTAGGATAGCTGAGACAGAGAAGTATGCTCATGTTACTTATTTTTTTGATGGGGGAAGAGAGATTAATATAGATGGTTGTGATAAGGTGTTAATTCCTTCTAAGAAGGTTGCTACTTATGATTTATGTCCTTCTATGAGTGCTTATGAGATTACTTCTTCTTTGCTTTTAAATATGTCTAAGTATGATTTTATAGTGCTTAATTTTGCTAATCCTGATATGGTGGGGCATACTGGTAATTATGATGCTACTGTATCCGCGGTTAGTTGTGTAGATGAATGTTTAGGTAAGATATATAATAAGGCTTTAGAGTTAGGTTTTAATCTTTTTGTTACCGCGGACCATGGGAATAGTGATTATATGATAGATAAGGATGGTAATATGGTTACTACACATTCTCTTAGTAAGGTGCCTTTTATTGTTTGTAAAGATGGGGTTTCGGTAAGAGATGGTAATTTGTCTGATATAGCTCCTTCTATACTTGATATTATGGGTATAGATATACCTAGTGAGATGACTGGTAAGAGTTTAATTTACAAAAAGTAATGCTTAAATATTTAAGTGTTATTTTTTTATAGACAATAGTACATTTGTTTAATATAATGTATTTATTGGTAAAAATTGTTATTATGAAAGTTATATATTTTTATAAAATAGTGATATAACCCGATTTTTTCAGTTGATAATATTAAAAATGTTAATGATACTATAAGAATGTACCTTGTGGATATATTTATGTACAATTTTGTACATTTTTATTTTCCACTTTTTGTACATTCTTATAGTATCATTAACAAATAAAAACTTGACAAAATAAAAGCCTTGTTTTTTAAAGGCTAGATAACTATTTAAAAAGTATGTTACTGCAAAACTCAGATAATTATTATGTAATTAGATTTAAAATATTGTATATACTATTACTAAAAACATACATTTGTGTAAAAAATTGGTAATGAATAAATTGACTTTTACATTTAAAAATATTATAATTTAATTACTAAAAAATTACACTCGTGTAAAAAATTGGTAATGGAGGATTATATGGAAATTAAAAGAGAGTTTTATTTAAATAAATTGATTAGTAAAAAACACAATGGGTTAATTAAGATTGTGACTGGTATAAGAAGGTGTGGAAAGTCCTATCTTTTAGATCCAATATTTAAAAATTATTTATTAACTGAAGGTATTAAAGAAGATCATATTATAAAATTAGAATTAGATTCAATAGAAAATGAAAAATATAGAGATCCACATCAATTATATGAATATATTATGAACAAAGTTGTTGATAATGATATGTATTATATTTTGTTAGATGAAGTTCAAAAGGTAAAAGATTTTGAAAGCGTATTAAATAGTTTTTTACGAAAGAAAAATTTAGATGTTTATGTGACTGGTAGTAATTCAAAATTTTTATCAAGCGACATTATAACTGAATTTAGAGGAAGAGGTGATGAGATAAAAGTTTATCCACTTTCTTTTTTCGAATTTTGTTCTCATAGCCAAAAAGATAAAAAAGAAGCATGGAAAGAGTACATCACTTATGGAGGATTACCACTTGTTTTATTACAGGATAATAAGGAATCAAAAGTTGACTATTTAAAAAATCAAAAAAATAATGTGTATATAAATGATGTTATTGAAAGAAATGATATTCAAAATGAAGAAGAATTAAAGAAATTAGTTGAAATGATTTCTTCTTCAATTGGTTCATTAACAAATCCTTTAAAATTATCTAATGCTTTTAAAAGTTTTGATTCTAAATCTACAATTACAAATAAAACTATATATAATTATTTAAGCTATTTGGAAGATGGATTTATTATTGAAAAAGCAGAAAGATATAATGTAAAAGGAAAAAAGTATATTGAAACACCACAAAAATATTATTTTACTGATTTGGGTATAAGAAATTCGTTTTTAAATTTTAGGCAAATAGAAGAAAATCATATTATGGAAAATGTAATATACTTAGAATTAAAAAGAAGAGGCTTCTCTGTTGATGTTGGAGTAGTAGAAGTTAGAACTAACACATCTAATACTCAGTTAGAAATAGATTTTATTGCTAATAAGGGTAGTGATAAATATTATATTCAATCTTCACTTAATTTAGATACCAATGAAAAGATGGAACAAGAAATTCGTCCACTTGTTAATGTAAATGATTTTTTTAAGAAAATAATTATTGTTAAAGATGATATTGTAAAATATCAAAACGAACAAGGAATAATAATTATGGGTATTTATGATTTCTTGTTGGATGATAATAG
>CAZTUM010000021.1:0-11538 GCA_964616645.1 uncultured Muribaculaceae bacterium
CAAGTGTTTTCAGTACTTGAAGGTGAATTTTGACATAACAAGTGACAAACTTGGGTAATTTAATTCCAAATTATGACATTTATTTTTTTTATCTATCTTTTCTTTTTTTAATATGATATAATTAAACTACAAGGTGGTGATATCATGGATTTAATAAGAGTAACCGATGTACAAAAAACTTATAAAAATGGAGTAGTAGCTTTATATGACTTTAATGTAAGTGTATCTAAAGGAGACTTTGTTTTTGTAATTGGCTCATCAGGTTCAGGGAAAAGCACTTTTATTAAAATGTTATATAGAGAAGAAAAACCTGATAAAGGTGAAATAATTATCGGAGGCATGAACGTTGCAAAACTAAAAAATAGAAAAGTATATAAATTAAGAAGAAAATTAGGAGTTGTTTTCCAAGATTATAAATTACTTCCTAAACTAACAGTATATGAAAATGTAGCATATGCATTAGAAGTATTTGCCTTAGATAAAAGAATAATACATAAGCAAGTTATGAAAGTAATAAATCTAGTAGGATTAAAAGGCAAAATAAGACAATATCCAGACCAATTATCAGGTGGAGAACAACAAAGAGTGGCTATTGCAAGAGCAATTGTTAATGAACCAAAAATATTAATATGTGATGAACCTACTGGAAACTTAGACCCACATACAAGTATGGAAATAATGAAAGTATTAGAGGAAATTAATAAATTAGGAACTACTATTATCATGGCGACACATGACAAAGAAATAGTCAATAAAATGAAAAAAAGAGTACTATACATAGAAGAAGGAAAATTAATCAAAGATTATGAGAAAGGAACATATTATGATGAAAATCTTTAGAAGAATAAAACGTAACTTTAGAGATGCGTTTAAAAGTGTCATTCGTAATTTTAGTCTATCTATAGCCTCAATATCATGCATTACTATAACTCTAATAGTAGTATCCTTATCATTAATACTATCATTAAATGTAGAAAATTTTACTGAATCTATAAGAAAAGATGTAACTGTTGTTATATTCCTAGATAGTGATATAAGTGAAGAACAAACAAAAAAAGTAGAAAAATCTATATATGATACTAATAACGTATCTTCACTAAGTTTCAAAACAAAAGAAGAAACAGCAGAAGAATTTGGAAAAGAAAACTCTGCATTTGAATCAATTGTAAACAGTTGGGAAAACGGAGAAAACCCATTACTTGATAGCTTTATGTTAAAAGTAGAAAACATAGAAAAAATAGAAGATACCGTAAACCAAATAAGAAAAGTTGATGGAGTAAATAGTATTAACTATGGTGAAGAAATAGTAAGACAATTAATCGTAGTATTTAAAGTAATAGAAAAAGCTTCTATATGGGCAGTTGTATCTTTAGTATTAGTAACATCATTCTTAATATCTAATACAATAAAATTAACTATATATTCAAGAAAAACTGAAATAGAAATAATGCGTCTAGTAGGAGCATCAAATAGTGCAATTAAAATGCCATTTGTAATAGAAGGTCTATTCTTAGGCGTAATCGGAGCTATTATTCCAATTATATTAACTATTTATGGTTATATTACTTTATATGACTTCTTTGATGGTAAAATGTTTGGTTCTTCCCTAGCAAAATTAATCTCTCCTAATCCATTTGTATATCAAACTTCCGTATTCTTATTGTTAATAGGTGTTTTGGTTGGAATGTTTGGAAGTTACAGAGCAGTAAGAAAACACTTAAAGATATAATTATCTCATTACACAAAGTAATGAGATTTTTTTCCAAAACTTTACAAATATATCATGTTTATAAAGTTTTTTTCTTATTTTATGATACAATATAAATATATACTAGAAAGAAGGTAATCTATGAAAACAATAAGAGATTATGATTTAAATAATAAAAAAGTAATTATACGTTGTGATTTTAATGTACCTATTACAAATGGTATTATAACAGATGATACTAGAATAAAAGAAAGCTTAAAAACTATAAAGTATGCTATTAGTAATAATGCTAAAATAATTTTACTATCACACCTAGGTAGAATAAAAGATGAAAAAGATATAAAAGAAAATAGTCTATTACCAGTAAAAGAAAGATTAAAAGAACTATTAGATACTAATATATATTTTTCTAAAAATACTCATGGAGAAGAACTTACAAATAAAATTACTTTATTAAAACCTAAAGAAATATTATTAGTAGAAAATACTAGATATGAAGATTTAGACAATAAAAAAGAAAGTTCATGTGACACTAATCTATCTAAATATTGGGCATCACTAGGGGATATTTTTATAAATGATGCCTATGGAACACTTCATAGAGCACATTCTTCAAATGTGGGCATAGCTAAATATATACCAAGTGGAATTGGATTTTTAATTGAAGAAGAGTTAAATAAAATTAATAGTTTCTTAGAAGAAAATACTCATCCATATATTGTTGTAATGGGTGGTAAAAAAGTATCAGACAAAATAAAAATAATAGAAAATCTAATAACAAAATGTGATAAACTATTAATTGGAGGTGCTATGGCATTTACCTTTTTAAAAGCACTAGATTATGATGTAGAAAATAATATTATAGATGAAGAAAGCATTAACTTTTGTAGTAACATACTAAATAAATATAAAAATCGCATTATACTACCTATAGACTTTAATACAGAAAAAGGTAATATTAGTATAGATAAATTAAATAAAGAAATAGGATTTGATATAGGAATATCAACAATAAATTTGTTTAAAAAGGAACTATCGAAAGCCAAACGAGTAATTATAAACGGACCAATGGGTATGTTTGAAGATATAAAATACCAAACAGGAACTAAAGAGTTATATCAATTTCTAATTAACAATAATATTAAAACATTAATAGGTGGAGGAGATACAGCATCATCCGCGAATAAACTAGGTTTTAAAGATAAATTTTATCACATATCTACTGGTGGAGGTGCTACTTTAGAATATTTAGAAGGGAAATTACTACCAGGAATAGAGGTACTAAAAGATGAATAAAAGTAAAAAGAAAATAATATTAAACATATTTTTACTATTAGTAATCATGTTGGTTGTCCTTTATTTTACCTTAAAAGATAATTTTAATGAAGTAATGCAAGAAGTAGCGAAATTAAATCCACTATTCTTAATACTAGGTATTATTCTCGTTTTATTATATCGCTATTTCATCGGTTTAGCGTTGCATCACTTAACAATAATAAATACCAAAGAAAATAAACTACCTAAAAAAAATGCCTTTAAACTAAGCTTAGCTACTATGTTTTTTAATGGAATAACTCCTTTTGCAACAGGAGGACAACCTATGCAAATATATTACTTTAAGAAAGAAAATATCTCTATAACAAAATCTACAAACATAATCTTACAAAATTCAATTTTGTATCAAATAGCATTAATACTAATGGGCATATTTGCTATAATATTTAACAAAATATTTAATATATTTCCAAATAATGATGTCTTAAAACATCTAGTAACAGTAGGTTTTATTGTAAATGCGTTAGTATGTGCCTTTTTACTTCTAATAACTTTTGGTAAAAAGTTTAGTAAATTTATATTAAATAAAGGCCTAGTAATACTATCTAAAATAAAAATAATTAAAAATTATAATGATAAAAAAGAGTCATTAAATAATTATATGAATAAATTTTATGAAAATGGGAAAATTCTTCTTCAAGATAAAAAATCAATTATAAAAATAATAATATATAATGTTTTAGCTCTAACATCATTATATATTATACCAATAGTTATAATATATGGTATGGGGGATTACACAAGTATAAATCCATTAGAAACGCTAGTATCATCAGCATATGTTATGGTAATGGGGTCATTTATACCAACACCAGGAGGAACAGGAGGATTAGAATATGGATTTTTAAACTTCTTTGGATATTTCATTACAGGTTCAAATTTAACCGCTACAATGATTCTATGGAGAAGTATTAGTTATTATATAGGCATGATTTTTGGAGGAATTTCAGTAGCGTTATACGAAGGGAGAAAATAAAGATGAGAATAGGAATATTTACAGATACATATCCACCATTTATAAACGGGGTATCAACAAGTGTAATAATGCTAAAAAATTCACTTGAAAAACTAGGACACGAAGTATACGTTGTAACCGTAAACAATGAAAATATGAAATATAAATATGAGGAAGATGATAAAATAGTCAGAATTCCAGGAATACCAACAGGAATATATGACTATCGTCTAACAGGTATTTATCCAATCACAGCATTAAATAAAATTAAAAAATGGAATTTAGATGTAATACACTCACAAACAGAATTTGGTGTAGGGACATTTGCAAGAATTGTATCAAAACAATTAGGAATACCACTTGTACATACTTATCACACTATGTATGAAGATTATGTACACTACATAACAAAAGGATATTTTAATGGGGCAAGTAAAAAAATAGTAGAATACCTAACTCTATTTTACTGTGATAAAACTATATCAGAATTAATAGTACCAACAAAAAAAGCATATGAATTATTTAAACAAAAATATCGTGTTAATCGTAATGTTTACATTGTACCAACAGGAATAGAAGTTGAAAGATTTTATAAAGAAAACAACCCTAATTTTAACCTTATTAAAAAAAGAAAAGAATTAGGTCTATCAAAAGATGATTTTGTTATATTATTTGTAGGACGAATTGGAAAAGAAAAAAATATAGACCTATTATTAAAAAGCATGCCACGTTTAATAAAAGAAGGTAGTTCTAAAATCAAACTTTTAATTGTAGGAGATGGCCCAGACATTGGAGAATATAAAGAATATGTAACCAATAACAAATTAAATAAAAATATTATTTTTACAGGGAAAGTACCATGGGATGAAATCCCAACATATTATCTTGCTTCAAATGTATTTGCAACTGCATCTATCACTGAAACACAAGGATTAACAGTAATCGAAGCTCTAGGAGCCTCATTACCAGTAATATGTATTAATGATGAAAGTTTTAATGAAACAATAATAAATAATTTAAATGGTAAAATATTTGAAAATCAAGAAGGATATGAACAAGCTATTTTAGAACTAATAAAGGATAAAAGTTTGCAAGCAAAATTATCTAATCAAGCAAAAATATCTGCTCAAACACACTCATCAAGATTTTTTGCTCAACAAGTATTAGAGGTATATCAAATAGCAATAAAAAATTATAAAAATCTAAGAATACCACTTATAGATAAAATTAAAGAAATATTTAAAGGAGATAAGCATGAATAAAATATATATTCTAAATCATAAAATGAATTTAACTAAAGAACAAATAGATATATATATAGATAAAATTAATGCTATAACTACAAATAATCATATAATAATATCTCCAAGCAGTATTTATCTTCAAGAATTTAAAACAAAAACAATCTATGATATAGCATCACAAAATATATATTATGAAGATGAAGGTTCATATACAGGAGAAATATCTTGTAAACAATTAAAAAGTTTAAATATAAAATATGCTTTAATAGGACATTATGAAAGAAGAAATATTTTTAATGAAACAGATAAAATTATTAATAAAAAAATATCTGCTTGTATAAGAAATAATATAATTCCAATATTATGTATTGGAGAGACCGAAGAAGAAAACAAACAAAATAAAACAATAAGCATTATTAAAGAACAATTAAATAAAGCTCTAATTAATAATAATATAAAAGAAATAATAATTGCCTACGAACCAATATGGTCAATAGGAACAGGCAAAATACCTACCAAAGAAAAACTAATAGAAATTGTAAATTATATAACTAAATATTTGCAAACTAACTATCATATAAAATTTAGAGTCGTTTATGGGGGAAGTATAAATGAAAATAATATAAAAGATATAATTGATATAGTGGATGGAGTATTATTAGGACCAATTTCACAAGATATAGATATTATAAAAAATATTATAAATAATTAAGAGAAGTACAAAATAATTTTGCTTCTCTTTTATTTATAATATAAGTATTCGACAAAACTTGTCAAAAATCACTCTTGAATAATTAAATCAAAAAAAATATAATATTAATATAATAAAAAGGAGATAGAAAAAAATGAGTAAAATTAAAGTTTTAATGATTGATGATAATATTAGTTTAATAGAAATGGTTAAAGAGTATTTTATATCAAATCCTAAAATAGAAATATCACTTGAAGCACATGATGGAGAAGAAGGGTTAGATAAAATATTAAAAAATAATAAAGAGTATGATGTAGTATTATTAGATATAATAATGCCTAAAAAAGATGGTTTATATGTACTAGAGGAATTAAATAAACAAAATATACAAACAAAAATAATCGTGGAAACATCGTATAATGCACCTGATGTAATAAGAAAAGTAAGCGAATATGGTGTAAACTATTACATATTAAAACCATTTGACTTAGTTGACTTAGAAAAAAGAATATTAGAAATATTTAACAAAACAGAAAGTACAAGTATAAATCTATATCAAAACAATCTTCAAAAGTCAATTACAAATATGTTACATGAATTAGGTATGCCATCACACATAAAAGGATATCAATATATAAGAGAAGGAATATCAATGATATACAATAAACCAACTATAATAGGAGGGATTACCAAAGAATTATATCCAGATATTGCAGAAAAATTTGATACAACAGTATCACGTGTAGAAAGAGCAATAAGACATGCTATTGAAGTAAGTTGGAATCGTGGTAATTGGGATTATATGGAAGAAATATTTGGTCATAGTGTAGATATAGACAAAGCAAAACCAACTAATTCAGAATTTATAGTAACAGTCGCGGATAAATTAAGATTAGAACATAACAAAGTTGCCAATTAATTTGACAACTTTTTTAGTACTTGATAAAAGTATTTATTTTTGCTAAAATATAAATATATAAAGAAATGAGTGATATTATGGAATTATTTATAACTACCATTGTAGGTCTATTTATGCTCCTTGGAGCTAGTTTAATACTACTAACTAAAAATAATAAGAAAATAATTAGTATATCTACTGGATTAGGATTTGGAATACTATTATTCTTAATTTTATTTGAATTAATCCCAGAAGTAATAGAAATAATAAGCAGTAAATATAGCCTTAGCAAAACAATATTTATTGTCCTTATCTTAATTACTATAGGAATATTATTGTTAAAATTATTAGATATATTTATACCAGACCATGATACTAATGATACTGCAAAAAAACATTTCCTACATGTAGGAATAGTAACCTCTATAGCAATAGTAATACATAATATATTAGAAGGAATCGTGGTATATACAACTCTTTTAAGTAATCTAAAAGTAGGTATCTTATTATGTTTGGGCGTAGGTCTACATAACATTCCTTTAGGAATGTTTATAACCTCATCATTCTATAAAGCAACTTCTAATTTAAAAAAGACACTTCTAATTATAATACTACTATCTTTATCTACTACGGTAGGAGGAATTATAAGTAGCATATTTACATCATTATTAGTAGATAGTCTAATAAGTGCAATTATTCTTTCTCTAACAATAGGTATGATTATATATATAATAACTTTTGAATTATTACCAACAGTCATAAAAGATAAAAAAAACTGTGGTATTGGGATAATAATTAGTTTCTTAATATCAATAACAGTTATGCTAATAGGAATAGCATAATATGAATAAGAATAATTATATAATAAAAATACTATGTTTAATAACAGTATTATTTTTAGTAATATTTACTACAAATATAAACCTAATACCTACTATAATTGGATTAAGTATATATATAATACTATTATCTTCATTAAGCCATATAAGGCTAACAAAAGAAAATAAAAATATATTATTACCTACAATAAAATGTATACTAATATTAAATATAATAATAACAATAATATCTTATTTTATATCATTATTTACCAAATATTATCTAAACATAAATAATATAGAGATACCATTAATATTATTATCACTAAGTATATCATATTACTACATATTTAAATTAATAGATATATTTATTAAAACCAAAATATCAAGTATTAACAAGTACTATATATTAATAACAATACTAGCAACAATCTTAACAGTTATAATAAATATATTCAACATAAATAGCAATATAGCAAACATACTAATATGTAGTATTCCTCTTATAAGTGGAATAATTACTTTAATTATATTAATAATTAATAACAAAAAAGATATATCTAAATTATTAAAAACTAATAAAAATATTAAATCTATAATAAAACGAGTATTCTTAAAAAATACATCTATTTCATTAATAAATATAATTAATAATACATATTTATATATATCAGTAATATATATATACTATCTTTTAACTAGTATATGTAATTATAATATAAATACCATAAACATATTAATAACTAATACATATTTATATGGATATATCTTAATAACAATAAGTATTAATATAATCTTATATATATTAAACAAGAAATATAATATAAATAACTCTAAAGAATTAATAAATAATATAAGTTCTATATACTATAAAATATTCCTAATCTTACTACCAATTATAATAATTATAATCATGCTATCTACACCTATATGGACATTCATATTTAACGATAATACAAATTCATATATTTTAATAGGATTAGCTATATATATATTCTTTTATACATTATATTTAATAACAATAAAACTATTAAACAAGTTAAATAAAAATAATACAACTATTAAAATACTACTAATAGGTATTCTCTTTAAAATAATCTTTACACCAGCAGTAATAGAATCATTTTATAGAATGTCTTATCCTTTAATACTAGGTGATTTAATAAGTACCACGATAAGTTATATTATCGTTATATTAATAGGAAACTATATTATAACAAACAAATATAAAATTACTATATATCCTAGTATTGAAAAAATATTAAATATAATATATAATAATATAGTATTAATGGTAGAGTTAATACTATTAACTGCATTTGTAAAAATGAATAAAGTAAGTAGAGTTAATGCTCTATTAGTAATAATAATATATAGTACAGTAGCATTAATATTATATATAATAAGACTATATATTAGTAAGAATAAGAAAAAAAGAAAGGATTAGATATGGAAGTATACCAATATATAATTGTAATAGTGGTCTTAATAATTATTGCTCTAGCTATAGTTAAAGGTAATAAAAAAGACTTTAAAATGGAATTAAATAAATTAGTAGATTACTTAGGTGGTAAAGAAAATATTCTTGAAACAGAAGTAAACATGTCAAGATTTAAAGTAACATTAAATGATATTAAAAAAGTAAATAAAGACGCTATTATAAAATTAGGAGCAAGAGGTATTGTTGAAATAGATAATCAACTTAAAATTATCTTAGGGCCAAATGCTAAACAATTAAAAAAATACATAGATGACTTAAAATAATTCAAAATAAGTCATTTTTTTTCATAATTCGACAATTTTCGACAAAATAATATTATATAATAACATCATGGAGGAAGATAATTATGAATATAATAAATAACATATTTGTTACAATAGTATTAATAACATTTCCAATACTAGTATATTTCTTTTATAGTGTATATGCCAATGTAAAAAATTATAAAAATAAAGACATATACTTATCACTAGCTTTATTATCATCACTATATTTATGTTTTAAATATGGCAATTTTAAAACTAATAACATAACTTTGTTATTATGTAATATCCCTATAGTTATAGCATACGTAAAGAAAAAAGGGTATATTGCATTAGTATTATCACTTATAACTATATATTGTTCATTAAATATAATAAAGCATCAAATAATACCAATTTTAATTATAAAATTACTAACATATGCAGTTTTATATTATATATATTATAAAAAATCTAATATAGACAAACTACACTTTATAAACTATATAGCAATATTTCAAGCATTCTCTGTATCATTTGAATACTTTACTATAAATGCTTTAAACAATATTTTAGATTTAACAGATATCTTTTTAGTAGTACTAGGAAGCTATATTATAATATTTACTATAATATATATTTTACAAACAGCAGATGATATAAGCAAATTTTATTTAAGTTACAAAGAATTAGAACAAGATAAACAAATAAAAGAATCATTATTTAAAATTACTCATGAAATAAAAAACCCCCTCGCAGTATGCAAAGGATATTTAGATATGTTTGATATTCAAGATAAAAATAAATCAAATAAATATATAAATATCATAAAAAATGAAGTAGATAGAACATTAAACATATTAACAGACTTATCAGATTTGAATAAATTAAAAATTAATAAAGAAATTGTTGATATAAATATGATAATTGAAGAAATATTAGATAGTACAAAAATACTATTTAACAACAAAAATATTACTATTCAATATAAAAATCAAGATGAAATATATGTAAATGGAGATTATAACAAATTAAAACAACTATTCTTAAATATATTTAAAAATAGTTATGAAGCAATTGATAAAGAAGGGAATATAGATATAAATACTAGTATTAATAAAAATAATTATATTATTAAAATAACTGATAATGGAGAGGGAATGGACTCAGAAACAATTAAAAGAATAGGAGAAATATTTTATACTACAAAAACCCATGGTACTGGTATTGGTATAACACTATCAAAGCAAATCATGAAATCCCTAGAAGGAGATTTAACTTATGAATCTACTCTAGGAAAGGGCACAACCGCGATTATAACTATTCCATATATAAAAAAATTATAATAAAAAATTGAAGTATTACTTCTTTTTTTTAAGTCTTTTTAAAAATTCTAAAGATAGAATTTAGACTTATTATATATAAAAACCTTATAAAATAAGGCATTATTATCAATATGGTGGAGCCGAGGGGAGTCGAACCCCTGTCCGAAAATAGAGATATTTAAATATCTACAAGCTTAGTCAGTTATTAAAATTCATAAATATTTGTTAGTAACTAACAACCCAAATATCTATTAGTCTATATTAATTCATCATTTAAACTAGACAATTTAAATGATATAGCTTGCTATATAAGCTCTAATATCTCTCACAAGCAAAGAAATAATAGAACTGCTCCCGCCGTTAATTAGGCAAAAGATGGAGCAAAATCAAAGTTTCTGTTTCCAGTTATTTTATTTTGTTATCGTAACGTGATAAAGCCCGACTTGCAACTTAAACTAACTATTCCCGTCAAATCCAAAAAAACGACCCCAAAACAATATTAATTATACAATATAATCAACACCTTGTCAAACATGAAACATTAAAATGTTTAAACTTCAAAAAGAAGTTAGATTTTGCTTTTAAGCTCTATTTTTTATACATCTTGTTGTCTATAAAAACCATTACCATATAATTATTATTAATTAAATAATATTTCAGTCAGAGCAAACTTAAATTCCATGGATGACTTTATAAGTCAGTGTAATTATATAATAAATAGATTTCCTAAAAATAAATGAACAAAAATTAAAAAAGTATGTTATACTTATAATCTTGAATTTGACAGTTGTAGTATAAAAACACCTCTCAATCCCTTTATT
>CAZTUM010000022.1:0-11148 GCA_964616645.1 uncultured Muribaculaceae bacterium
TGCTTTTTATTTTGTAAAATTTAATAGTTAGGTTGCGGACAAAGTCTGCCTTATGCTATAATAAATAAATGGGTGGTTTTATGGACTTAGAATATTCATTAAAAGAATTATATTTATTATTAAATAATGCATTTGAAGTAAAGAAAAGGATTTATAAATATATTTACTTAGAAAATATTAATAATATAGATATATTTAAGTATTTATCATTATATAAATGGAAAAATGATATTTCACTCTCACTTAGTGATATAGTTAGTGATATTATTAATGTAGATAATATTAAATTATATTTATATTTACATGATAGATAGAAAAAAGACGTAACATTGTTACATCTTTTTCCTCGTTAGGAGAACATTATCATACCGTATAATTAGTTAAATGTCAATACTTTTTATAAAAAAAATTATTAAATTTTTAATTGGTAAAAAATACTAAAAAAAATAGTAAAAATCTTATAAAAAACACTTGCTATATTTTTAAAAGTCAGTATAATAAATAGTCAAGAAAAGGAAGTGACTATTTTTAATTTAAAATATATTTATATTAAAGATAGCACTTTTTATTATTTACTTGAATTGAGGTGACTTCGTTTGATTAAGACTAATTTACCAGTATTATTTTTAAGAAATTTAGTATTACTTCCTAATAATGAATTACGTATAGAATTTTCTTCTTCTTCTGATAAAATTATGTTAAATAAATCAGAAAGTAATTTTGAAGGCTATTTATTATTTATTAATTTAAAGAATCCTAAAGAAGAAAGACCTTTAGTTAATGATTTAGCCAAAATAGGGGTAATTGGTAAGATAAAGAGTAAAATAGAATTACCTAATGGTATTGTTAGGGTAGTTATTTCTGGAGTATGTAGAGTAGAAGTAATTGAGTATATAGATAATTTAGGTTATTTAGAAGCATTTATTAATATATTAGAAGAAAAAGAATATGATGCATTCGAGGCATCTGCGTTAAAAAGAATATTACTTAGAGATTTAAATAATTATATAGAACTATCTAGTTATATGAGTAATAGTGTAATAGGTAGAATTGAAGGTATTAATTCTTTAGGTAATTTAGTAGATATTGTAACTGGGGAAGTACCTCTTAATGTAGTAGATAAAATTAAATATATTTATGAATTAAATCCTCTTACAAGAGTTAGATTACTTATAGAAGATTTAAATAAAGAAATTGAAACTATTAAGTTAGAAGATGTTATAGAAGATGACTTAAAACATAACTTAGACAAGAATCAAAAAGATTTTATTTTAAGAGAAAAAATTAAACTAATGAAAGAGGAACTTGGAGAGGTAGATTTAAAAGAAGAAGAGTTAAATAAAATTAAAGAAAAAATAGCTCTTTTACAAGCTCCTGTTTATGTAAAAAAACGTTTAGAAAAGGAATTAAGTAGATATGAACTAACTCCAAATACTTCACCTGAAATAACAGTTATTAGTAATTATATAGATAATTTATTAGCATTACCTTGGAGTGTATTTACAAAAGATAATAATAATTTAGAAAAAATACGTGAGGAGTTAGATAGGTCTCATTATGGATTAGATGAAATAAAAGAGCGTATTTTAGAATATATTGCTGTTAAGAAACATACTAACAATTCCATACATAATATTATTTGTTTAGTTGGCCCTCCTGGAGTAGGGAAGACTACTTTAGCTAAATCAATAGCAAAATCATTAAATAAAAAATTTACTAAGATAAGTGTAGGTGGAGTATCAGATGAAGCTGAGATAATTGGACACAGAAGAACTTATGTTGGAGCAAGTCCTGGTAAGATTATTACAGGATTAAGAAAATGTGGATCTAAAAATCCAGTGTTTCTTATTGATGAGATAGATAAAATGACTAGAGATATTAAAGGAGACCCAGCATCTTGTTTGTTAGATATATTAGATAAAGAACAAAACGCTCATTTTGTAGATAATTATATTGAAGAAGAATTTGATTTATCTAATGTTATGTTTATATTAACCGCGAATGAGGAAGAATTAATACCCTTAGCTTTAAAAGATAGATTAGAAATAATTAATATATCTAGTTATACTAAGTATGAAAAGGTAGATATGTGTAAAAATTATATTATTAAGAAGATGGAAGAAGAATATAATTTAAAGTCAAGAATTATATTTGAAAAAGATGCTATTATGGATATTATATCTTTATATACAAAGGAAGCAGGAGTAAGAGAATTAGAAAGACAAATAGCTAAAATATTTAGAAAAGTTATAGTAAATATTGTTAGTAAGAAAGAAAAGAATAATGTATTAATTACTAGTGAAAATTTATGTAATTACTTATCTTCTTATAAATATCCTATATTTGATAATAAAGAAGAGAAAAAAAGTGGAGTAATTTTAGGACTTGCATATACTCCATATGGGGGAGTTCCTTTAAGAGTATCATGTACTAAATATAAAGGTAGTGGTAAAATAATTGTTACTGGTAGGGCTTTAGACGTAATGAAAGAAAGTGTAAGTGTTGCAATGTCTTATATTAAATCCAATTATAAGGAATTTGGTATTTTATATAAAGATTTCCAAGAAAATGATTTTCATATTCATTTTGAAGAAGCCTCTGTATTAAAAGAGGGCCCTTCCGCGGGAGTTGTTGTTGTTAGTGCTATACTTAGTTTATTGAAAGATAAAATAATTAGTAATAAAATATCTATGACTGGTGAAATTACTCTTAGAGGTGCAGTTTTAGAAGTTGGAGGTATTAAAGAAAAACTAATTACTGCATGTAGTAATGGTATTAAAAAAGTTTATTTACCAAGAAATAATTTTAAAGATGTAGATGTTATAGATAAAGAACTTACTAAAGATATAGATATTATATATGTAGATGATTATATGGATATATATAAATATTTATTTGAAGAAATTTAATATTATTTTTATCTAAAAAAATTTTACTTAGGATTAAAAAGGATAATAACTTGATTAGGTTAATGCCTTTTTTTTCTTATTTAAATACTTGAAATTATTTAATTATTATTGTATACTAGTTATGTGATAAGGGGGATGGATATATGAATTATCAATTAATTACTGATAGTATTATTAAAGATATTACTACTAATAATAAAGTATATAAATTATTAATTCATTCTTGTTGTGCACCATGTTCATCATATGTTATTGAATATTTATCTAATTATTTTGAAATAACTATTCTATATTATAATCCTAATATTTATCCCTATTCTGAATATGTTAAAAGACTTAATGAACAAGAAAATTTTATAAATAGATTTAAGACTAAATATAAGGTAAATTTTGTATCTATACCTTATGATTATAATGAATATATTAATAAAATTAAAGGATATGAAAATGATATAGAAGGTGGTAATAGATGCTTTATATGTTATACACTTAGAATGGAAAAAGCAGCTAAATATGCACTTTTAAATAATTATGATTATTTTACTACTACTCTTACAATAAGCCCTCATAAGAATAGCAAGAAGATAAATGAAATAGGTGCTTATTTAGAAAGTAAGTATAATGTTAAATATTTATATTCTGATTTTAAGAAAAGAAATGGTTATAAGAGAAGTTGTGAATTATCTTATGAGTATGGATTATATAGGCAAGATTATTGTGGGTGTATATATTCTAAAAAGAGTAGTGATAATGAGTTAAAGAAGGAAAAGGTGGTAAAAGATGTATTATGATTTAATTATTATAGGGCTTATTGTTATATGGGTTATTTTCTTTTGTAGGAAGTTTAGTAATTTTGTTTATTTATTAGCAACTTCAGATATATTATTAAGAATACTTACATTTATTAAAATACATATTTCACTTCCAGATGTATCATCTCTTATATCGAAATATGTTCCTGAGAGTATTCCATATATTATAAGTAAGTATACTAATGGTATTTTAGAAGAAATTATTTTATGGTTATATTTATTTATAATGATTTGCTTTTTAGTATATACAGCAAAAATACTTTGGAGGAAAAGATAATGGATAATTTTAATAGAAGAGGTATAGATACTAGTAAGGTATTTGATGAAGTATATAATATTAATAAAAGAGATGAAATTAATAAAAAAAATTATATTAAGAGTAGTGATTTTAGAAAAAAGATGTTTAATCTTGATAATCTTGATAAATTAAAAAAACAAGATAGTGATAATAATACTGTAGAAAGTAGAGTAAATAACTTAAATAAAAAGATTAATACTAATAAGTCTATTAATAATAGTATTAAGAATAATAACTTTATAGGGAAGTTTAAGTAGTATGGAAGATTTATATAAATATGAACGTGATTTATATGATTTAGGAATAAATTATATAGGTGGAGTAGATGAAGTAGGAAGAGGCCCATTAGTAGGAGATGTTGTTGCCTCTTGTGTTGTTTTACCCAAAGATTTTAAATTAGAAGGTTTGACTGATTCTAAGAAACTTAGTGAAAAGAAAAGAAATGAATTTTATAAATATATAGTAGATAATGCTATTGCTTATGGAATAGGGAGAGCCTCACCTAGTAGGATAGATAAAATTAATATATATGAAGCTAGTAGAGAGGCTATGATAAAGGCAATTAATGAAGTTAGAAGTAAGATTAAATTAGAGCATGTATTAATAGATGCTATGCCTATATCAATTGATATTCCTACTACATCTATTATAAAGGGTGATGCAAAAAGTATTTCTATTGCCGCGGCTTCTGTAGTAGCTAAAGTTACTCGCGATAGGGATATGTATCTTTTAGATTCAGATTATCCTATGTATGGATTTAAAAATCATAAGGGTTATCCTACTAAAGAACATATTACCGCGATTAACAAATATGGAATATTACCTTGTTATCGTATGAGTTATGGGCCTGTTAAAGAAGTAATTAATCAAAGAAATAATTAAAAACTATTGATATTTTATTATATAAATAGTATAATATGTTATATATTTATTCTTTTGTTATGAAGTGACACATAACTAAATATAAGAATACGTATTACTTACGATACAAGTATAAAGAGCACTTATAAGTGAAATAAGGTGGCACCGCGGAATATCCGTCCTTATGTAATTTTAATAAGTGTTTTATTTTTAGGAGGATATTATGGAAATTATTAAGAAACAAAAAGGTACTATGGATTTATATGGAGACGAAGGAAAAACTTATGTATATATAGAAAGTATTATTCATGCTTTATGTGAGAAATATAATTATACTTTTATTAAAACACCAACTTTTGAAGCAAGTGAATTATTTCACCGTGGAGTAGGGGATTCAACTGATATTGTTACTAAAGAGACATATGATTTCACTGATAGAGGCAATAGAAATATTACTTTAAAACCTGAAGGAACAGCATCAGTAGTTAGATGTTTTATTGAAAATAAAATGAGTAGTTTACCTGATAAACCACTTAAATTTTATTATTTAACACCTGTATTTAGATACGAAAGACCTCAGATGGGTCGTATGAGAGAACATACTCAATTTGGGGTTGAAACTTTTGGAAGTAATTCTATATTAGTAGATGCAGAAATAATTAGTCTTGCAGTAAATTTTTATCGTTTACTAGGACTTAAAGATTTAACTGTTAAGATTAATTCTTTAGGAGATATATCTTCTAGGTTAAATTATAAAGAAGCTTTACTTAAGTATTTTAAATCTTATATTAATGATTTATGTTCTGACTGCAAGGATAGATATGCTAAAAACCCTCTTAGAATATTAGATTGTAAAGTTGATTGCGATAGTGATATATTAAAAAATGCTCCTAAAATGAGAGATTATTTAAATGAGGAAAGCAAAGAAAGATTTAATAGTTTATTAGAAATATTAGATGATTTAGAAATTAAATATGAAGTAGATGATAATTTAGTTAGAGGGCTTGATTATTATAATCATACTGTATTTGAAATACAAGCTAATTTAGATGGATTTGGGAAGATGACTACTTTATGTGGTGGAGGAAGATATAATAATCTAGTTAAAACACTAGGGGGAGAAGATACCCCTGCGATGGGATTTGGTATTGGTATTGAAAGATTATTATTAATACTTAAAGAATTAAATATTAATTTAATTAGTGATAATAGACTTGATTTATATATTATAAATTTATGTACTGATAAGAAAATTCCTTTATTACTTGCAAATGACCTTAGAATGAGTGGTTTTAAAGTAGAAACTGATTATTTAGATAGAAATTTAAAAAGTCAATTTAAATCTGTAGATAGATTAAATCCTAAATATTATACTGTAATTGGTGATGAAGAGGTTAAAAGTAAAGTAATAAAGATTAAAGATAATGATACAAAAGATGAAGAAGAAATTGATATAGATTCTATAATTGACTATATGGAAGGAAGATAAAAATATGAAAAAGATTAATAATACTGATTTAAATATTAATAATATTGGTATGAAAGTAACATTGTATGGTTGGGTAAGTAAACTTAGAAATTTAGGTAGTTTGATATTTGTTGACTTAAGAGATAGGTCAGGTATTATGCAAATTGTATTTAATGATAGTAATAAAGAGTTATTAGATAAAGCTAGTAATTTAAAAAATGAATATTGTATTAGTGTAAGTGGAGTTATAAATAAAAGAAGTAATATTAATACTTTAATACCTACTGGAGAGATAGAATTATCCGCGGATAGTCTTACTATTTTATCTACATCAGAAGTACCTCCATTTAGTTTAAATGATGATAATGTATCAGAAAACCTTGCTTTAAAATATCGTTATTTAGAACTTAGAAAAGAAAGATTACAACGTAATCTAATAATGCGTAGTAAAATATGTAGTATAGTTAGAAATTATCTTGATAGAAATGGTTTTATTGAAATTGAAACACCGATGCTTTGTCGTTCAACACCAGAAGGAGCAAGAGATTATGTCGTACCATCACGTATAAATAAAGGTACTTTTTATGCACTACCTCAAAGTCCCCAAATATTTAAACAACTTTTAATGATAGGGGGGTTTGAACGTTATTATCAAATTGCTAAGTGTTTTAGAGATGAAGATTTACGTGCTGATAGACAACCAGAATTTACTCAAATAGATATAGAAATGTCTTTTGCTGATTCTGAAGATGTTTTCGAGATAGCAGAAGGAATGTTAAAAGAAGTAGTATATAATATTAAGGGTATTAAATTAGATAAATTCCCTAGGATTACTTATAAAGATGCGATGAATTTATATGGTACTGATAAACCTGATACTAGATATGATATGTTAATTAATGATGTTACTGATATATTTACTGATACAAATTTTACTTTATTTAAAGATGTTATAGTTAAATGTATTAAGGTAGATAATGCATCTTCTATATATACTAGAAAAGAGATAGATTCACTTACTTTAGAAGCAAAAAAATTTGGTGCTAATTCTTTAGCCTGGTTAAAGTATGAAAATGATAGTTTTACAGGTGGTATTACTAAGAATATTGAACCTGATAAATTAGATAAGTTAAAAGAAAGATTAAATATTAATAATAATGATATTGTTTTCTTTGTTGCTTCTAGTTTAAAGATTGCTAATACTGCATTAGGTGGAGTTAGAATTAACATAGCAAAGAAAATGAATTTAATTGATAATAGTAAGTTAAATTTCTTATGGGTAGTAGATTTCCCTATGTTTGAATATTCAGAAACAGAACATAGGTATTTAGCGGCTCATCATCCATTTACTATGCCTGAGTCTATTTCTGCTTTAGATGATAAAGAAAATTGTTTAGCAAAAAGTTATGATATTGTTATTAATGGTTATGAATTAGCTTCTGGGTCTGTACGTATTCATGACGCCAATATGCAAAAGATTGTCTTTGAAAAATTAGAATTATCAGAGGAAGATATTAAGAGAAAATTTGGTTTCTTTGTAGATGCTTTTAAATATGGAGCACCCCCTCATGCTGGTATTGCACCTGGACTAGATAGATTAGCTATGGTTCTTGCTGGTACTGAGAATATTAAAGATGTAATAGCTTTCCCTAAAATTCAAAATGCTTCTGATTTGATGAGTGAAGCACCTAATGTTATTGATGAAAAACAACTAGAAGAGTTAGGAATTAAATTAAAATAACGTCATAAGGCGTTACTTTTTTTGGAGTTGAGGTAAATATAATGATATGTAGTATATATTATGTGTATAGAAAAGAAATAGATAGAATTATTTTAAATGATATAGATGATTGTGAAGAAATAGAAAGATTACTTAATGAGATGAAAATATTATTATTTTTAGATGAAATTTATACTTTATATTCTGAATTATGTTATTATTATAATAAAATTAATAAGATATATGCAGAAATTTATTTAAGCGAGATTACAAGTAATAAAACATTATTAAGAAAGAAGATAGGGAATAAAGATAATGGAACAGTATAAAGAGGTTGAAAAGTCTATTATAAAGCGTTTTCGTAAGGAAATTTGGAGCAAGTTTGTTAAAGGGATAAATGCATATAATTTAATCTCAGAGAATGATGTTATATGTGTATGTATAAGTGGAGGAAAAGATTCTTTTTTACTTGCTAAATTAATGCAAGAATTAAAAAGGCATAATAAGTTTAATTTTGAGGTCAAATATTTAGTTATGAATCCTGGATATACTTCTTCAAATTTAGAAAAAATTAAAGAAAATGCTAAAAAATTAAACATAGATATTACTATTCGTGATAGTAATATATTTGATGTAGTACATACTTCATCTTTTAAAAGCCCTTGTTATTTATGTGCTAGAATGCGTAGAGGTAATTTATATGCTTTAGCAAAAGAAATGGGATGTAATAAAATAGCTTTAGGCCATCATTTTAACGATGTAATCGAAACTGTATTATTAAATATAATATATAATGGTCATTATAGTGGTATGATGCCTAAGATTAATAGTGATAATTTTCCTTCTATGCAACTTATTAGACCAATGTATTATATAAAAGAAGAAGATATTATTAAATGGGTTAAATATAATAATTTAGATTTCTTAGATTGTGCATGTATGGTTACTAAGAAGAATATTGGTAAAAGAAAAGAAATTAAATTATTGGTAAAACAATTAGTTAATATGTATGAAAATGCTGATATTAATATTATGAATAGTTTAAAGAATGTTAATATGTCTACTATATTAGGATATTATGATAATGATAAATATTATGATAATGTAAATAATTCTAAAAATGATGTTTAATGTGTAAAATTATAAATTAATAGTAGATTTTAATTTAATAGTATGATATAATTAAAATACCTGAAGGGATGAGAAATATTAGTTATAAAACCGACTAAATATGATATACGGGAATCTAAAGTTTATTATGTGTTGAAAGCCTATTCATTAATTGATATAGGAATCCTAATTAATAGATGGGGATGCCCACCTGTGAGCTACGCCGCGGGTTTTATCAAATCAATTTCTGCCTTTTGGGTCTTTTTTTGTATGGAGGGTAATTATGTATGATAGATTTATTAAGCTTATTGGTATAGATAAATTTAATATTTTAAAAAATAAGAAAGTTTTGTTAGTTGGTTTAGGTGGAGTAGGGGGATATGCTTTTGAAGCTTTAGTTAGAAGTGGTATTGGTACTATAGTTATAGTTGATTATGATATTATTGATATAACTAATTTAAATAGACAGATTATTACTAATAAAAATAACATTGGACTTTTAAAAGTAGATGAAGCATATAATAGAGCTAAAATAATTAATGAAGATATTAATATTATTAAATATAATTGCTTTTTAAATAAAGATAATATTGATAATATTATTACTAGTGATATAGATTATGTTATTGATGCTTGTGATAGCGTAAATACTAAAGAAACTATTATTTTAAAATGTTTAAAAGAAAATATTAAGTTTATTTCTTCTATGGGAACCGCAAATAAATTTAGACCAGAATTATTAACCATAACTGATATTAGAAAGACTTCTTATGATAAGTTAGCTAAAAAGATACGTAATTTTGTTAATAAAAATCATATAAAAGGTAAAATAACAGTTGTTTCTTCTTCTGAAGATATAAAACATTTAGATGGACTGGGTAGTACTTCATATGTACCCGCAGTCGCAGGACTTATGTGTGCTAGTTATGTTATTAATGATATATTAGATAATACTAAAAAAGAAGATTAATTACTCTTCTTTTTTAATTCATCTAAGTTATTTAAAACAGTTTTATATTTTAATTCATTTTGATTATTTTGAGGTATATAATATTTTCTATTTATTAATTTATCTGGTAAATATTGTTGTAATACAAAATGATTAGGATAATCATGTGGATATTTATAATTAGGTGAAGTAGTTTTAATATGTTCTGGCACACTATATTCACCACCTCCCATAATATCATCCAAAGCTTTATCTATTGCTAAATAAGCACTATTAGACTTAGGAGATAAAGCCATCTCAATTACTATATTAGCAAGAGGTATTTTACCTTCTGGTAGCCCTAAACGTTCTACTGCTTCTATCACTGCGTGTAATTTAGGCCCAATACTAGGATTAGCGAGTCCAATATCTTCATATGCTATTACAGATAATCTTCTTAAAATTACACCTAAATCTTCTGCAAGAATAAGTCTAGCTAAATAATGTAGACTAGCATTTACATCACTTCCTCTTATAGATTTCTGTAATGCACTAATTGTATCATAATAACCATCTTCATTTTTATCATGAAAAAAATTAGGTTTATTATTAATATTTTTAAGTAAATCTATATTTATTTTATGATTAGAACTACCATAATATGATACTTCTAAAAGATTATAAGCATATCTTAAATCTGATGAAGATAATTTAACAATATAATCAATTGCATCATCATCTATTTCTAAACCTTCTAATATATTTTTATTTTTAACTTTTAATAAAGCTTCTTTAATATCTATATTAGTTAATTCTTTTAATTCATATATTTGACATCTACTTCTTATCGCAGGATTAATAGAATGATAAGGATTAGATGTAGTCATACCAATTAATGTTATTAACCCACTTTCAAGTACAGGTAATAATAAATCTTGTTTATCTTTATTTAATCTATGTATTTCATCCATAATTAAAACTAATCCATTATACATTTTAGCTTCTTCAACAACAATATCAAAATCTTTTTTATTATTAATAA
>CAZTUM010000023.1:0-10370 GCA_964616645.1 uncultured Muribaculaceae bacterium
AATTTTTGTGATTTTTACAAAAATATTTTTTACGTGAATTAAAAAGAAGAAAAAAATTTATTTTGATTCTAAAATATATCTTTTCTTCTTTTTCTATTTATTTTTTTATAAATTAACATAATTTATTCTATTTTACTGCAACAAAATACACTAGTTTTGTAAATTTTATGTTTAAAATATTAAAAATATGCTATAATAGATATGTTTAGTGAAGGAGGATATTATGGAAACACTATTAATAATTGTATCTATTTTATTAATTATATTAGTATTATTACAAAGTAGCAAAGCAGAATCAGCCTCTCAAATAATTCAAGGAGGTAATTCAGATTTGTTTTCAAATCGTAAAGAAAGAGGAGGAGAATTGTTTATAAGTAATTTAACTATGTTTGTAGGCATTTCCTTCTTCATAATCTGCTTATTTCTATCTTTATAGAATCTTATAATTCATAGATTATTTCTATGTTTTTTTTGTAAAATTTATCGTCAAATACTATCTTTATTGTAAAATATAGTTTATACTATTAGTAGGTGGTATAACAATGAGAGAAAAAATAGAAAAAATATTTGAAAGCAATGATGGAAGAGCCTTAACCATGGAAGAATTAAATGATAAATTAAGTTTAACTAACAAAGATGAAATATTAGAGTTTACTAAAGAATTAAATAAAATGTGTAGAGAAGGTGTAGTCTATTACACAAAAAAAGGTAAATATGTTTTATTTGAAGATAGTCACTTATTAAAAGGAATAGTTTCTTTAACTTCATCAGGTAATGGTTTTGTCAAAGTTGATGGTTATAGCAAGGATATTTTTGTAGATAAAAAAGACGTAAACGGGGCAATACCTAAAGATTTAGTTGCTTTAGAAATAGACCCTAGAAATTCAAACCATGCTAAAATAATTAAAATTTTAAATAGAAACATTGATGATATTGTTGGAGAATTTTATACTATGAATGGCAAAAATTATGTCAAAAAATTAGGCTCAAAAGAAAGCCCTAATGATATGTTAATACCAGATGATTATACAAATGGAGCAGTATCTGGACACTATGTTGTAGCAAAGCCACTTGAAGGGAAACGAGGTTATGTTGGAGAAATAACAAGAATAACTGGACACAAAAACAATGCGGGCGATGATATTCTTGCATATATTTATAAACATAAATTTCATCATGGATTTTCTAGCAAAATAGAAGAAGAATTAAAATATATTCCAAGTTATGTCAAAGAAGAAGTAATAGAAGAAGAATTATTGAAAGGCCGTATAGATTTAAGGAATGAAGAGATATTTACTATTGATGGGGATGATACTAAAGATATAGATGATGCTATTTCCTGTAGAATATTACCTAATGGTAATTATGAATTAACTGTTTCCATCGCAGATGTAACACATTATGTCAAAGAAGGAAGCGAGATAGATAAAGAAGCATACGAAAGAGCAACCAGTCTATACTTTCCAGGAGGGTCTGAACCGATGCTACCACCAAAGCTATCAAATGGGATATGTAGCTTAAATCCCAATTCAGATAGATTAGCGGTAAGCTGTCGTATGGAAATAAACGTTAAAGGACAAGTAGTAGACTATAGAATTTTTGAAAGTATTATTAAAAGTAGAATACAAATGACTTACAAGAAAGTAAATAATATTTTAGATAAAGATATCGTAGATGAAGAATATTATCCATACGTAAAAACACTAAAAAATATGAACGCATTAGCACAAATATTAAGGAATAAAATGATATCACGTGGTTATATAGAATTTGAAACAGACGAATGTAAAATAATTGTAGATGAAAATTGTACTCCAATAGAAATACAAAGAAGAGTACAAGGAACAGGAGAAAAATTAATTGAAGTATTTATGATAGTGGCAAATGAAACAGTAGCATCAGATATATATTATCGTGATTTACCAGGGATATATCGTGTACATGATGCACCAAAAGAAGAAAAGTTTGCAAAATTTATCAAATTCTTATCTAGCCGTGGTATAGTAATTACAGGTATTACTAAAAAAAATCATGATATAAGACCAGAAGATTTTCAAAAAATAGTATCTATTATTAATGAAAATGAAGCTAGTGCAATTATAAATAAAATGGCAATAAGAACACAAAGAAAGGCAGAATATTCAGATTATAACATTGGACATTTTGGTATTGCTAGCAAATGTTATTGCCATTTCACATCACCAATAAGAAGATATCCAGATGACATTATACATAGACAAATAAAAGATTATATGCATAAACTTGATACTAAAACAATTGAAAAATGGGAAACAATATTACCTACATTATCAGAACATTGTTCAGAAAGAGAAAAATCATCTGAAGAGTTTGAACGTGATGTAGATAAAATGAAAAAAGCAGAATATATGGAAAAATATATAGGTGAAAGATATAAAGGACTAATAAGTGGAGTACATGATTTTGGAGTATTTATTGAATTGGATAATACTGTAGAAGGTTTAGCTAAAATAAATAATTTACCTAATGATAGCTATGATTATAATGAAGAAACATTGACATTAAAAGGAAAAAAACCATCTAACCATTTTAGTTTTGGTGATAGAGTTGATGTTAAAGTAATAGGAGCCTCAAAAGAAGCATCTACAATTGATTTCATGGTATTACCTAAAGATGCTAAAGACAAAGAATATAAAACCAAAAAGAAGATAAAGAAGGGTTATTAATAATGAAAAAAAGAATAAATGCAATTAAATTAATAATCGCTGGAATATTACTAACTACACTTTCAATTAGTCTAGGCTATACAATCTATATTATTGAAAATAAAAATATAGATAAAAGCAAAAGATCACCAGAAATAAAATATGAGGTACCAAATTTTTCTAAAGAATACAGATTAAGTTTAATTGCAGTAGGGGATGCTTTATATCACGATGGAGTATATAAAGATTGCTATAACAAAGAGACAAAAGAATATGATTGTACTAGCCAATTATCATTAATAAAACCAATAGTTAGTCAATATGACCTAGCATTTTATAACCAAGAAACTATCCTAGGGGGTACTGAATTAGGACTATCTGGATGGCCTAATTTTAATTCACCATACGAAGTAGGAGATGCATTTATAGATGCAGGATTTAATTTAGTTAGCACATCAACAAATCACTCATATGATAAAAAAGAAATAGGTATATTAAATTCAAGAGAATATTGGCTTAGTAAACAAAAAATGGTGTAATAGCACAAGGAACATATAAATCATTTGATGATAGGGAAGAAAGCGTAAGTAGAATATATGAAAAAAATGGGATAACCTACGCATTCCTTGCGTATACTAAAGGATTAAATGGGTATACTCTACCAGATGGGAAAGAATACTTAGTTAACGTATTTGATTATGAACAAGCAAAAGAAGATATAGAAAAAGTACGTGATATAGCAGATGTTGTAATAGTATCTATGCACTGGGGTAAAGATGTGACAAGTTATACTAATCCCTCCGCGGAGCCGTGGACTAAATATGCTAAAGGACAAAATCCTAAAGAACAGGCTCAGTTTCTAGCAAGTTTAGGAGTGGACATTATAATTGGACATCATCCCCATATCATTAATCCAATAGAATACATAGATAATACACTAGTAATATATTCATTAGGCAACTTTATCTCAGCACAAAGCACTGATTCAAATTACAATAAAAGAGTAGGACTTATGACTAGTGTAGACATAGTTAAAAAAGTTGAAAATAATGAAACTACAATTACATTAGAAAATTTAGATAATGAATTATTATACACATATTATAAAAATGGTGAGTTTAAAGTAATACCCTTTAGCCAAATGAATGAAACATATAATAAAAATTATAAGAGTTTATATAAAAAATATAGTGATGTAGTAAAAATGTATGATGAAAATATCAGTGTAAAGCCACTAAAAGAAAGTTAGGTGCAAAAATGGAAATAGTAAATAGAAAAGCCCATTATGACTATGAGATAGAAGAAACATATGAAGCAGGTATAGTCTTAACAGGTACTGAAATAAAATCAATAAGATTAGGAAAAGCTAATATAAAAGACAGTTACATTATTATAAAAAGTAATGAAGCCTATTTACTAAATGCACATATATCATCATACACACAAGGAAATATCTTTAATCATGAAGAAAAAAGAACAAGAAAACTACTTTTAAATAAAAAAGAAATATCTAAATTAAAAGATAAAGTAGAATTATTAGGATATACTATAGTGCCATTAAAGATATACTTTAAAGGGCCATATGCTAAAATAACAATTGCTTTAGCAAAGGGTAAAAAATCCTATGATAAAAGAAGAGCTATAAAAGAAAGGCAAATAAATAGAGAGATACAAAAAATGATGAAATAAATATCCTAATAGCCAAATACTGACTATCAGGATATTTTTATAATAAAAAAACTAGATAACCTATCTAGTAATAAACTTATTGGTAGCGAGAGGGGGATTTGAACCCTCGACGCCGCGGGTATGAACCGCGTGCTCTAGCCAACTGAGCTATCTCGCCGTAAACAAGTAATATAAATATATCACAAAAAAAAATATTTGACAATACTAAAAATTAAAAAAATTAAAAAAATTAAAAAATCTTGTAATTTAAATATTACTTTAAAACTAACAAGTTATAAAATAAATAAAAACATATACACTTTTTATATAAAAATATTTAAATAGTGCTATAATATGTATATAAACTAAAATATTAAGAAAAGAGGAAACTATGGAAATTATTAATGTACAAGTTGGAATGTTAAAAACTAACTGTTATATTT
This sequence comes from uncultured Muribaculaceae bacterium, assembly GCA_964616645.1. GTDB lineage: Bacteria > Bacillota_I > Bacilli_A > RF39 > UBA660 > JAEDMO01. The sequence goes on from CAZTUM010000023.1 coordinate 4,796, forward strand.
TAAAAATAAAAGATGATATTTTAATAATAGACCCAGGAGATGAATACTATAAAATTTATGACTATATTAAAGATAAACATTTAAAAGGTGTATTAATTACTCATAATCATTTTGACCATATAGGTGCTTTAAATCAAATACTTAAAAATTACAATGTAAAAGTATATGATAAATCTAATTTAGAAGAAAAAACATATAAAATAGATGAATTTACATTTGACGTCATTTATACTCCAGGCCATACAACTGATTCTATTACTTTTTATTTTAAAGAAGATAATATTATGTTTGATGGAGATTTTGTTTTTAAAGATGGTATTGGTAGATGTGACTTACCAACAGGAGATTATGAGCAATTAGCAAGAAGCATTACAAAAATTAAAAAATATCCCAAAAACACTACATTATATCCAGGCCATGGAGACAAAACTACATTGGAAGATGAAGAAAAATTTAATGAGTATTTTAGATATTGCTAGTAAAATTTATAAATATCTGATATACTTAATATAGTAAAAAGGAGGCAACAAAGTGAAAAAAAGGAGAAAACTTAGTATAAAAGAAATACTTAAAATATTTATAATTATACTACTGTTATGTGCTATCGGACTACTTGTTAGTTATGCTGGTAAGAAAATATTTACTAAAGATAAAACAATATATATAACATCTGAATTTAACAAAGTATCATTATATGATGAAACACTACAAGAAAAAAGCACTATATCTCGTGGTAGTAAAATACAAATAAATGAAACTAAACATCTTAAAGATAATGATAATTATTATAAGGTAGTAATTAATAAAAAAACATATTATATTAATAAACAAAATATTACTAATAATAAAGATAATATAATTAAAGAAGAAGAAGTGTATGTAAGGACACCAACTGTATTATTAAATAATTATAATGATATTACAATAATAGAGAATTTACCTAAAGGTACCAAACTAGAAGTAAGTTCTTATGATGAGATAGATACTGATGGAAATGTACATATGTACAAAGTAAAATATAATGAAAAAGAAGGCTACGTGTATGCCAAATATACAACATTAACTTTAGAAGAAGCAAACCAAACATATGCATTAGAAACGCACTCTGGAATTAAAAATTTATATGGTGGAGGAGACGTTAATAAACTAGATTATTTTGAAACAACAACCCCAACATTTGAAAATAACGTTATGCCAGAATCAGTATATTCATTATACTTAAACAATACTAAACAAGTAATATCAAAAATAGATGAATATATAGAATTAGCTAAAAATACTAAAATAAATACTTTTGTTATTGATATAAAAGATAATAACTCAATAGGATATGATTCTGCTGTTATGGAAGAAATATCTCCAACTAGTTATAAATATGCAAATAATACTAAAGAAGAATATGCAAAAGCAATAAATAAGCTAAAAGAAAATGGATTTTATATAATAGGAAGAATAACTGTATTTAAAGATGATTACTATGTAAAAGACCATCCAGAAAATGCTATAGTAGGAACAAGTAATCAAAAACCATATGAAATTGGTTCTTCCTATTGGCCAACAGCCTATTCAAGAGAAGTATGGCAATATAATGTATCACTTGCACTCGAGGCAATTGAGCTATTTGGCTTTAATGAAATAAATTTTGACTATGTTAGATTTCCAGATAGAACACAATCACTAGAAAAGAAGAATGCTATAGACTTTAAAAATACCTATAACGAAGATAAAGCAGAAGCAATACAAAACTTTTTAAGATATGCTACAGATGCTATACATGAAAAAGGAGCGTATATATCAGTAGATGTTTTTGGAGAAGCCTCAAACAATTACTATACTACAGCATATGGCCAATATTGGCCTGCGATTTCTAATGTAGTAGATGTAATAAGTGCGATGCCATATCCAGACCATTTTGCTGACAATTCATATGGTATTAATAAACCTTGGAATCATCCATATGACTTAATAAATGCATGGAGTAAAGAAGTAATAAAACGACAACAAGCAACTACTACACCTGCTATAGTAAGAACATGGGTACAAGCGTACAATGTCCAATCATGGGTAGATGAAAATGGAATAGAATATAATGCTGAAGAAGTAAAAGACCAAATAACTGCATTATTTGACAATGGACTAACAGGTGGATATATCACATGGCACTCTGCTTCAAAACTAGAAAAATATAAAAAACAAATTGAAGCATTTCAAATTGATTACTTAAAGGAATGATAAAATGATTGAAAATGGTAATAATAAATATGAAATAATAAAAAATTATAAAGATGCATTTAATGAGGAAGAATTTAAAGAATTATGTACGGATTTTTTTGATACATATGATTATATTGTTGGAGATATTGCGTATTCTAAATTACGTCTAAAAGGTTTTTATAATAATGAAAATAAAAAAGCAAATTCTATCAATAAAATATCTAATTTAGATAATTATTTAAAAGAAAACTGTGCAAATGATTGTCGTTATTTTGTATTAAAAAAGATTAAATAACATCTATTATTTTAAAATAAAATATGTTAAACTCATATAAGAACAACAAAAAGGGGAAATAGCTATGGATAATGGGAAAAAAATAACTTTAGTTAATAATTTAGAACAGGTAGAAGAAGTAGAATTAGTCTGTTCTTTTGAAGAAAAGGAAACTAAATCAAAGTATTTAATCTATACAAAAAATGAAAAAGATAAAAATGGCAGTATTATAATATATTTAGGTAAATTAAAAGAAGAAAAAGGCCGACAGCATCTAGTGGCAATAAATTCATCTAACGAGTGGAATATGCTAAAAGAAATAGTAAAAAAAATGATTACATATACTAATATGGGTGATAAACTATGATAAATAATAATATTACAACACAAAATCAAATACCTTCATTACCATTATCTCAAAATATTGGATTAAACAAAGATGAATATAGAAGTAGAATTAATAAATTATACAATGATATAAAAAATATTAAGCCAATGGATAATAGTATAAATAATGTTATATACGTACAAAAAGGTATTGAAAAAGGTTTGTTAGTAAATACAAACGTTAATACATTAAGACAGATGTGGACAGAATTTCGCCTTTTATACAATGAACTACAATTAAAAGATAATATTGCTAGCGAAAAAGAAGAACATATAATTAAAGAAACTAGAAATTATAGCCTTGAAAATGGAAGTTATATATTAAATAATTTTGATGAAATATTTGATGAATTAAATAAAAAAGTAGATGGAGTAAATGGTATTGTTGGAGAATTAAACGAAATGAAGCATAAAGTTGCTAGTGGTAATTTGGTATTAAATGCTAATAAAAAATCTTTTGAGCTATATATGCAAGAAGAAAGAAGAAAATTAGAAAAAGAAAAAGAAGAATTAGCCCTTTTACAAGAGGCACAAGAACATAAAATAAAAGAAGAAAAATATAAAATATCTAAGCATTATGAAAAAATAAATGAATTAGTAAGAAAAATTAATGACCAAATGGATAAATTATATCAAAATAACGTTTAAATTATATTATTAATTATACTTTAATTGATTATTAAACTTTTAAAGTATTTTTTTATATAAAATATATTTTTATGAGTAAAAGAATAATATTTATTATGAGGGGTTAATATGAATAATACTATTGAATATTTTTATAAAATAAAGCCACGAGAATTAACAAATATAAATGGTAACTATATATTTACATACAATAACGATAAATATTATTTAAATATTTATGAACGAAAAGAAGATATACAAATATATATATCACTTGTAAATAAACTAAAATATCAAAATATATTAGTTAGTGAAATTATTTTAAATAAAGACAAATCATATATAACATTTATTGAAAACACTCCCTATTATTTGCTAAAAGTAAATATAAATGAGCAAATACCATTAAGAATACAAGAAATTAATTATCTATCACAAATAAATTTAAGCATAGATAAAGAATTAATAAGGAATAATTGGAGTGATTTATGGATAATTAAAATTGATTACCTAGAAAGGCAAATAAAAGAAATGGGTAAAAAATATCCTATTCTAGTTGAAAGTTTTAATTATTATGTTGGATTAACAGAAAATGCCATTTCATATATAAATGATACTATTATAGAATTAACCCCCCAAGAGTTAAATAATAAAGTACTATCACATAGGAAAATTAATAACAATCTATCAATAAATCAACTATATGACCCTACAAACATAATATTTGACCATAAAGCTAGAGATATAAGTGAGTATGTAAAAAAATCCTTTTTAAAAGGAAACAAAGAAATATACACAGAATTAAGTAATTATTTAAATAAAAACTTATATACAAGAAACGATATAAGAATATTATTTGGTAGGTTACTATATCCAAGTTATTATTATGAAATATTTGATAATGTAATTCAAAATAAAGAAGAGGAAAATAGTATAATTCCAGTTATTAACAAAATACCAGAATATGAAATATTTTTAAAAAAAATATTTAAATATTTTAAACAAACTTATGATATTCCAAATATAGAATGGTTAAACTAAAAAAAGTTACTAATCTTCATTAATAACTTTTATTACTTCAGGAACTTCATTTATAAGAGCACTTTCAATTCCCTCTTCAAGAGTCATCAAAGCATGAGGACAATTGCTACATGCACCAATAAGTTTAACGTACACAATACCATCTTTATAACGCAAAAAAGTAACATCACCACCATCGTTATTTAAATATGGTCTAATACGATTTAGCACTTCATTTATTTTTTTTTCAGTTTCTGTCATAAAAATCACCCAAAACAATTATATCTAAAAATTAAATTAAACACAAGTAGTTTGCAAATTTTTAAAAATTATTATATAATTTAATTGGTGAAAGAGTATGAAAAAGTATCAAAAAGAAGAAATAATAAAAGTTAAAGTAACTGGATTACAGCAATATGGTGCATTTGTAACAACACCAGATAATTCCAGTGGTTTAATACATATATCAGAAATATCTTATGGGTATGTAAAGAAAATAGAAGATTTTGTTAATGTAGGAGATAGTATATATACTGAAGTATTATCGGTAGACAACGATAATCATTTACAACTAAGCATAAAGGACATTGATTACAAAAAAGATGGTTCAAAATTAAAAAGAATGGCAGAGACAAAAAATGGATTTGAACCACTTAGAAACAACTTAGAAGGTTGGATTAGTGAAAAAATAAAAGAAGTAACAGATAAAATGTAAAAAAAATTAAATAAATTATCAAAAAGTATTGACAAAAGGTAACAACAAATGATATATTAATACATGTCAGTACGACTTTATCGGGCGATTAGCTCAGTTGGTTAGAGCACCTGCCTTACAAGCAGGGGGTCATAGGTTCGAGTCCTATATCGCCCACCATTTTATATTTATATTTTAATGCCGAAATAGCTCAACTGGTAGAGCAACTGACTTGTAATCAGTAGGTTGCGGGTTCAAGTCCTGCTTTCGGCACCATCTTTTTTTGGAAGGATAGCGAAGTGGTCAAACGCGGCAGACTGTAAATCTGTTCCTTCGGGTTCGATGGTTCGACTCCATCT
>CAZTUM010000024.1:0-10234 GCA_964616645.1 uncultured Muribaculaceae bacterium
AATTTATTTTTTACTGATATAGATAGTTTAAAAAAGAAAATGTTAAATGAGATAAAATAATATTTTAAATATATGTTGTAGAGTATTTATAAAAAACGAGTATATAAAAATATAGATGGTGTTAATGTAAGAATAAGCGATTAAGTTGTTTTAATTTTAATTTATGTAAAAGCCCACTGAATTTGACTACCATACAAGCCGCTATCAAGTTTGGAACGCAAAAATAAAAGAATTAGAAATGTGTTTTTAACCCGTATAATTATTACAAAAGATGATGTTTTAAAGATTATACATTATTATAAGTAATAAATGAACCTAGTTGAAAATGTAGAATAACTTCATTATATGATGGAGTTTTCTTTTATGATATATTATACAAGGAGGAAATAATTATGTTTAGATATTATTGCAGTGGTTTTGATATTAATGATAGTTTTGGACATGGATTGGGTAAAATGTTTAAACAAGAATTAAAAGATACTAAAAGCATTGTCTATATTCCAGGAAACCAAGAAAAAATAGAAAAAACAAAAACTAAATATATCCCATTATTTACTCAACATTTTAAGAATGTTGGAATAGAGTTTGAACAAATAAATCTAATAACATCTGAACTATCAAAAAAATCTGCAAAAAAAATGCTTAGTGAAGCAAATTTTATAATGTTAATGGGAGGGGATCCTTTTAAACAAAAGAAAATATGTGAACAATTAGATATATTATCTGATTTAAAAAAGTTTAATGGAATATTATTAGGATTTAGCGCAGGTGCGATGTTAATGTCTAAATATATAATAATAACTTCATGTAGTAAAGAATATCCTAACTTTCATATTGAAGAAGGATTAAACTTAGATAATATATCAATTTATCCCCATAATAATACTTCAAATCAAGATTACCCAGAAGAACTTGTAGGAGAAGAAGAAACATACAAAAAGAAAGACTTAATTAAAGTAGTAAAGCAATATGGTAAATTTTATTTATTACAAGATAATTTAAGAAAAGATGGATTAACTGATATAAGTATTATAAAATCTACTAATGGTATTTTATTTTAACAAGTGTCAAACTTAGGATTGTTAAATCGTCACAAGCAAAAAAATATTGCCAAAAATAAAAAATAGTGCTATATTATTAATGAAAGAAATATTAGTATTTTAAATAAAGAAGTAGTTAAATAAAATATATTAAAGAGAGTTAGTGGTAGGTGGAAACTAATTATATTTATTTAATGAATTACATATTTATAGCTAATCGGATATAATAATCCGTTATCAAAAGAGAAATAATTAAGGTGGTACCACGGATTAATATTCGTCCTTAGGTATTACCTTTTTATTATAAAAATAAGTTTAGGAGGAATAATTATGAATTTATATGAAGATTTAAAATGGAGAGGATTAATCAAAGATGTAGCTGGGGAAGATTTAGAAGACAAACTAAATAATGAACATCTAACTTTTTACTGGGGAACAGACCCAACCGCAGATAGCCTACATATAGGTCATTACTCATCACTAATAATGGCAAAAAGATTAGCCAAGAAAGGACATCATCCTATTTTATTAGTAGGAGGAGCAACTGCTTTAATTGGGGACCCAAGACCAACGAAAGAAAGAGAAATTATCTCAAAAGAACAAGTAGACAAAAACTTTGAATGTATAAAAAAGCAAGTATCAAAAATACTAGAAGGTAAAGCAGAAATCGTAAATAATTATGATTGGTTAAAAGATTATAGTTATTTAGAATTTTTAAGAGATATAGGAAAATATATTAATATAAACTATATGTTAGCTAAAGATATAATAAATAGAAGATTAGAAACTGGTATAACATATGCAGAATTTTCTTATACATTATTACAAGGATATGATTATCTACACTTATTTAGAGAAAAAGGATGTACTCTCCAAGCAGCGGGTTCAGACCAATGGGGAAATATTACTACAGGAATAGAATTAATAAAGAAAATAGAAGGTAAAGAATCTTATGGATTTACTATGCCATTAATACTAGATTCTTATGGAAATAAATTTGGTAAAAGTGAAGGAAATGCTCTCTGGTTAGATATAAATAAAACATCAAGTTATGAATTATATCAATACTTAATTAATTCAGATGATAACAAAGTAGAAGAATATTTAAAAGTATATACATTTTTAACTAAAGAAGAAATAGAGAATATAATGAAAACACATATATTAACTCCACATCTAAGATTAGCACAAGAAAGATTAGCCAAAGAATTTATAACTGATTTACATGGAGAAGGAGAATACTTAAAAGCATTAAAAATAAGTAAAGCTCTATTTAATAATACAATAAAAGGCCTAACAGAAGAAGAAATAGAAATATCTTTTAAAGGAGTACCAAGCTTTAATCTAACATTAAATAAAACATTATTAGAAGTACTAACAGAAAATAACATTACAACATCAAGAAGAGAAGCAAGGGAGTTTTTATCAAGTGGAAGTATTTTAGTTAATGGAATAAAACAAGATAATGAAAACACTTTAATTGATAAGAATAGCTTATTATATAATAAATATTTAATTATAAGGAAAGGTAAAAAGAAATACTTTATAGGTAGAATATAATATGGATGATATAATAGAGATAGAAGTAATAAGCCCTTCTAAACAAAAATATATATTTAACTATGATGATGATTATAATGCAATATCAATTGCGTGTGATAAAGAAGAAGATGACCCTAAAGAAGTATATAAAGAATTTTTAATTAAGAAAAACACTATTAAAAGTAAAGCAATGCAAAGATTATTAGAAAAAGCGAAGAATAGTTATGAAGATAGTGTTATATTAAAATGTACTAATAAAGATGGAGTTAAATTTGATATAACTATATTTGATGGGCCAGAGACATATATTGCCAAGAGACAAAAGTATTATAAAATTAAATATAATGAGGAAAGAATAAAAATGGATACAGAAGAATATTATAAAATACTAGATGAAGTAATTAGAGATTATGTAATTGAAATAATGCAAGAAGAAAAGTCACATACAAGAAGTTCCATGTAAATGTTATTTAAAGAATGTAGAATTTTTATCTACATTTTTATTATAATATATTGTTAAATTTATAAAAATACGTTATAATAATTAAAAAGTAGAAAGGGTGTAAACATGGAACAAATTAATGATGAAAATTTAAATTTACTAGATAAATATTTTAGATTATCTAACTATTTATCTGCATGTCAATTATATTTATTAGATAATCCTTTATTAAAAAGACCATTAGAATTAAGTGATATTAAAAAGAAAATAGTAGGACACTGGGGAACAGTACCAGGACAAAATTTTATTTATACTCATTTAAATAGAGTAATTAATAAATATGATTTGAATATGATATATATATCAGGTCCAGGACACGGAGGAAATGCCATGATATCTCAAACATATATAGAGGGTTCATATCAAGAAATATATCCTAATATAACCTCTGATTTAGAAGGATTAAAAGCTCTATTTAAACAATTTTCTTATCCATCTGGAGTATCAAGCCATGTAGCTCCCTCAGTACCAGGCTCTATTAATGAAGGAGGAGAACTAGGATATAGTCTATCTCATGCATTCGGAGCAGTATTAGATAATAAAGATTTAATTGTGGCATGTGTAGTTGGAGATGGAGAATCAGAAACAGGACCACTTGCAACATCATGGAACTTAAATAAATTTTTAAATCCTAAAACAGATGGAGTAGTACTACCAATATTACATTTAAACGGATATAAAATAGCTAATCCTACAATATTTTCAAGGATATCAACAAAAGAGTTACAATCTTTCTTTTTTGGCTGTGGATGGAGAAGTATCATAGTAGAGATAAATAACGATATGTCTTATAAAGAATATCATAATCTAATGGCGAATGCACTAGATACTTGTATAGAGATAATTAATAAAATAAAAAAAGATTTAAAAGAAAACGAAAGACCTCTTTGGCCTATGATAATACTTAAAACACCAAAAGGATGGACAGGGCCTAAAATAGTTAAATCACTTCAAGTAGAAGGAACATTTAGAGCACATCAAGTACCTATAAGTATAGATAATCAAGAAGATTTAAAAATACTTGAAGATTGGTTAAGAAGTTATAATATAGAAGAATTATTTAATGAAGATGGCAGTATAAAAGAAGAAATAAAATCATTATCTCCAAAAGGATTAAAAAGAATGGGAGCAAATCCTCATGCAAATGGAGGATTGCTTTTAAAAGAATTACGTATACCTGATTTTAAAAACTATGCCCTAGATATTGAAAAACCAGGAATAACCTATGCTAGTGATATGATGGAATTAGGTAAGTTTGTAAAAGATATAATAATTTCTAATAAAGACCATAAAAATTTTAGAATATTTGGTCCAGATGAAGCTCTATCAAATAGACTAAATCATGTTTTTGAAGCTACATCTAGGCAATTTAATGGAATTAAATATGATAAAGATGAATATATAAACAGTACAGGTAGAGTAATAGACTCTATATTATCAGAGCATGCTTGTGAAGGCATGTTAGAGGGCTATCTATTAACAGGAAGACATGGCTTTTACAACTGCTATGAAGCTTTTATTAGAATTGTAGACTCTATGACAAGCCAACATGCTAAATGGTTAAAAGTAACTAGTGAACTTTCATGGAGACAAAAAATAGCATCATTAAACTATGTATTAACCTCACACGTATGGCAACAAGACCACAATGGATACACACATCAAGACCCAGGTTTTTTAAATCATTTGGTTACAAAAAAACCAGATATTGTAAGAATGTATTTACCACCAGATACAAATACCTTGCTTTCATGCTTTAATCACTGCATAAAAAGTAAAAATTATATCAATGTTATCATAGCTTCTAAACACCCAAGCCCTCAATGGCTTAATATGGATGAAGCAATAAAACATTGTACAAATGGAGTAGGTATCTGGTCTTGGGCAAGTAATGATGAAAATGAAGAACCAGATATTGTTATGGCTTGCGCAGGAGATACTCCTACACTAGAGTCCCTCGCAGCTACATCAATATTAAGACAAAATTTTCCAAATTTAAAAATAAGATTTGTAAATGTAGTAGATTTAATGAGATTAGTCTCAAATACTAAACATCCTCATGGTCTAACAGATTTAGATTATGATGCTATATTTACTAAAGATAAACCAATTATATTCAATTTTCATGGTTATCCAAGCTTAATACACCAACTAATATATAATAGAACAAACAAAAATATTCATGTACATGGATATATAGAAGAAGGCACAATTACAACCCCTTTTGATATGCGTGTACAAAATAAAATAGATAGATATAGTCTAGTAATAGATGCAATTAAATATTTACCTAGCTTAGGAAATACAGGCTCCAGATTAATACAATGGTGTAAAAACAAAATAATAGAACATAAACAATATATAAAAACAAATGGAATAGATATGGAAGAAATAACAAATTGGAAATGGCCTTTTTAATAAATATGTATAAAATTATAATCATCAGTAAATAATATTACTGGTGATAAAAATGAATGAAAATAATGAATTACTTATGTATATTTATCAAAATGTAGATATGGGAGTTAAATCTACCACTCATCTTATTAACTTATTAAATAAAAAAGATAATAAGATTAAAAACATAGTAGAAGGACAATTAAAAGGATATGAAAACTTTTTAAAAGAGTGTAAAACACTACTTAAAAAGAATAAAATATCTCCTAAAGAAAGTGGTATATTAAAAGATATGAGTGCAACATTTGGAATGAATATAGAATTTATGAAAGATAACAGTGATGCTCGTATCGCGGATATGTTAATAAAAGGATTTACTATGGGTAACTTAGATATTGATAAAAAAATAAATAGTTTTAATTCTGATGCTTCAAAAAAAATACTAAACTTAGCTAAAGAATTGAAAAAATTTGGAGAAGAAAATATAGAATTATTAAAGCCATATTTATAGTATTTATATAAATATTTAAAAACTTTATTAATTAATTATCATTTTCTTTCTTTTTATGCTATAATACTTAAGAAGCTTTGAGGTGTATATTATGAAAATTAAATATGAATTAATAAAAAAAGATAATAATTCAAATGCTAGATTAGGTATTTTAAAGACTAATTATGGAGAATATAATACTCCAATGTTTATGCCTGTAGGAACACAAGCAACTGTTAAAACTCTATCCCCAGAAGAATTAAAAGAAATTAATTCAGGTGTAATTTTATCTAATACATATCATTTATGGTTAAGACCAGGAGAAGATATAGTAGATAAAGCAGGAGGACTACATAAATTTATGAATTATGATGGACCTATCCTTACTGACTGTGGAGGATTCCAAGTATTTTCTTTATCTAATCCAAAGAATATAACTGAAGAAGGAGTATTATTTAAAAGTCATATCGATGGTAGAGAGTTATTTTTAACTCCAGAAATATCTATTAATGTACAAAATAAACTAGATAGTGATATTGCTATGAGCTTTGATGAATGTATACCTTATCCTTCTAAATATGAATATGTAAAAAATAGTGTTGATAGAACACTTAGATGGGCAGTACGTGGTAAGAATGTATTTAATAACCCTAGACAGTCATTATTCGGTATCGTCCAAGGTGGTGAATATACTGATCTAAGAGAATATAGCGCTAAAGAAACCGTAAAGATTGGCTTTGATGGTTATGCCATCGGAGGAACATCTGTTGGTGAAGATAAAAAAACTATGTATAAAATGATAGATGATGGAATTAGATATTTACCTAGTGATAAACCTAGATATTTAATGGGAGTTGGAGACCCTATAGATATCTTTGAAGGTGTAGAAAGAGGAATAGATATGTTTGATTGTGTTTTACCTACTAGATTAGCAAGACATGCTCATGCCTATACTTTAGATGGCAAAATTAATTTAAAAAACGCTAAATATAAAGAAGATTTTACACCTGTTGATAGTGAATGTGATTGTTATGCATGTAAACATTATACTAAAGCATATATAAGACATCTAATTACTTCAGATGAAACATTTGGACAAAGATTATTATCTATACATAACTTAAGATTTTTAATAAAATTATGTGAAAACATAAGAAAAAGTATTAACGAAGATAGATTTTTATCTTATAAAGCAGAATTTATAAATAGATATAAAAAAAGAGATTAAACTTTTCTCTTTTTTTTAATATCAACTAACTCCTCTAAATAAACCTCTGGATATATTAATTCCCCTTTACATAATAAATTATCATATAAATTTAAATATATTTTATTTAAATAATTAGAAAACTTTAACGATTTAATTAAATCCTTATATTCATAAATACTCATATCCGCGATATCATTTATATTAATATCCATTAATATATCTAACATAATTAAATTAACTATAAATAAATCACTATGTATACTCATATTTTCATTAGGTATATTAGAATTTTGATATAAGATATATGGTAGAGTAGTAGGAGTTGAATATGGCGTTCCGAAACTATCTATATCACAAAATTTAACAGATTTCCCATTTGTTAATATATTATTTGTATTAATATCTCCAAATATAATATTATTACTATGTAATGTATGTAAATGTCTACTTACTAAGCGTAATAACTCTATACTATTAGTATCATCCATATTTATATATTCCTTAATATTTTTTCCATCATATTGATACATCGCATACCCAGCAAAATAATTACTAACATATACATCAAACAAAGGATTAGTTAAAAAAGAAAAATTTTCTTTTTTAAAAAAAGATACCTTATGTCTTTTATCTTGCATTAACTTTTTATACATATAATCATCAAATATTTTAAGTATAATATTATTTTTATATTTATATAGACTACTTTCTACATGAAATATATCACTATATATTTCTTCCTTTTTATACTTACTTAAATTATCATTATTTAAATATAAATTTTCCATATCATATTATCCCCCTCGGTATCTAAGTATTATACCATTTTATAAACATTTGTCTAGTAATTAATTGACAAATATTCAAATTAGTGTATAATATATATCACTCGAAAGGAGAAAATATGAAAAACGAAGTATTAGAGTTTGGTATTAATAATACTATTAGTTATTATAAAATATCTAAAAATAAAAAAAATATTATATTATATTTTGTAAATGGAAAGAAAACGGTAATTGATAATACAGAAAGTAATTTAGAAAATATAATTATAATGATGGAAGAACAAGCAGACAAGTTTGTATCTGATGTTGCAAATGGTAAGTATATAAATAGAAAAGTAAATATTAAAAAAATATTACTTTATTTTGCTTGGAATATATCTCTAGGAACTATATTAGCAATTTTACAACCAATATATTTATTAAGTATAATTTTAACATTAGCCTCAATGGGTATAACATTTAAAGTACTTAACATGAAAAAAGAATATAAAGCTATTCATAATAATATTAAAAATAAACGTATCTCAAAACAAGCTAAATTATATGAATATTATTTTAATAACTATAAAGATTATAGTATGGATAAAGAAAATGAAATTGATATAAATAATATAGATTTATATACATTTAAACAATTAGAAGATGTTCACAATAGAATAGAACGTGATTATTTTATACAAAACTATATTACTAAACCTAAAGTAAGAACAAAAAAGAAGACCTAGTTAATCTAGCTTCTTTTTATAATTTATACCTATCATACTACCTATCATAGAACTTAATAATAAAATAGCACATAATATTATTATTCTTATACTAAATTTTGTTTTAATTAATATATTAAAAATAATTATTAATAATACATATATTCCTCCAAACTTAATTCCCTCTAAATAACCTTTATTATTAGTATTACGCCCTATTAAGAAACCACCTATAAATAAAGATAATATTAAATTAATAGTATTTAATATATTAATAGTAGTGTTATTAATTATATGTAAATAATTTAATGATGTAGTAAGAAAAGATAATATTAGTAATATACCTAAAGATATACCTAAGTATTTTAAATATTTTAAAATCATAAATTCACCCTAATTATTTATATGTAAATGTATAAAAAAATATACATAGGCACATAATGTTAATGGTGATATTATGGATTATTTAACTATTATAATTAGGTCTATATTTTTTTACTTTATTATATTTTTAATATATCGTGTTATGGGAAAAAGAGAAGTAGGACAATTAGGTATTATAGATTTAATAGTATCTATTTTAATCGCAGAACTAGCAGTTATTAGTATTGAAAACTTAGAGTATAGTATATGGATATCATTAGTACCAATTATTACTATTACATGCTTGCAAATTATTTTAGCTAAACTAACTTTAAATGCACCTAAATTTAGAAACTTCTTAGATGGTAAACCATCAGTCATCATAAGTAATGGTAAAATTAACTATAAAGAAATGGTAAAACAAAAATATAATTTAGATGACTTATTAGTACAAATAAGAGAAAAAGGTAATAAATCAATTGAAGAAATAGAATATGCTGTACTTGAAAATAATGGTAGCTTATCAGTATTTCCTAAACAAGATAAAAAAACGCCTTTCCCACTTGCTCTAATTTTAGATGGTAAAATACAAAAAGATACTCTAAAAGGAATTAATAGAGATGAAAAATGGCTATATAAAATATTAAATGAAAGAAACTTAGAGTTAGATAATATATTTTATGCTTTCTATAAAGATAAAAATGTATTTATAATAAAAAATAATGACTTGTTATAACTTAACTTTGTCATTATTTTTCTTAATTAAAGATTCTATGTTAACTTCATAGAAATTAGCTAATTTTATTAGTAGATATACTGGAATATCTCTACTTGTTTCATAGTAGGAATAGGCTCTTTGTGAAATGCCTAAGTAATTAGCTACTTCCTTTTGAGATAACTTATTTTTCTCTCTAAGTCCTTTAATCCTTCTTCTAATATAGCTAACATTAGTATCATAAATGTAACCCATGTGTCTACACCTCACTTGATATTTTACATTAGAACAAACACTTCTTATAGCAATTAGAACATATTATTCTATAAAAAATATAATATTTTTAAAGAAGAAAATGATAAGATTAAAATAAACAATATGTTGATTGACAATTACAATTAACAGCACTATATTCAGCAAGTAAAGGAAGCCCAAGAAGATTAAATAATTTAATAATAAATGCATTAATGATAGGATATCAAAATA
>CAZTUM010000025.1:0-5439 GCA_964616645.1 uncultured Muribaculaceae bacterium
ACAAGAACCAGTATCATTAGAAACTCCAATTGGAGAAGAAGATGACTCTCACTTAGGAGATTTTGTTAAAGATGAACGAAGCATGAGCCCAGAAGAATATACAACACACGAGATATTAAAAGATGAAATAGATGATTTATTATTAACGCTAACTGAAAGAGAAGAACAAGTATTAAGACTTCGATTTGGTCTAGGAGGGGGAAGCCCTAAAACATTAGAAGAAGTTGGACAAATATTTGGTGTTACTAGGGAAAGAATAAGACAAATCGAGGCAAAAGCATTAAGAAAATTAAGACATCCATCAAGAAGTAGAAAATTAAAGGATTTTCTAAATGATTAAATTATCTAAAAGATTAAAAATTATCGCAGAATTAGTACCTAAAGGAAGTAAAGTTGTAGATGTTGGATGTGACCATGCATATTTAAGTATTTATCTAGCACAGAAAAATATATCATCAAAAATATATGCCACTGATATAAACGAAAATGCTTACAATATTGCAAAAAATAATATCAGTACCTATAAACTAAATGATATAATTACCTTAAAACTAGGAAACGGTCTTCAACCTGTAAAAAAAGAAGATATTGATACAGTTATATTATCTGGTATGGGGAGTAAAACTATTATTGATATCTTAACTACATCAAAAGATATCTTAAATAAAATAAATACATTAATAATAAGTAGTAATACTAACTTATATTATTTAAGAAAACACCTAACAAAATTAAATTATTATATTACCAAAGAAGTAATGGTAATTGATAAAAAAATTTACTATACTATTATAAAGTTAGATAAAGGTACTAAAAAATATACCAATAATGAATTATTATATGGACCAATACTATTAAAAAATAAAGATAAAACATTACTTAAATATTTATATGAAGATATAGAAAAACAAAATAATATAATAAAAAGAATCCCAAAAAACAAAATAATCTTAAAAATTAAATTAACAATAAACAAAAATAGAACTAAAAAAATTATAAAAAGAATAACAAAATAAATATCAAGGAAGTGAAGTCATGAATTTACCAAGTATTGATAAAGCAAGAATAAGAAGTAAAGAAAAAGTAAAAATAATATATGATGATTATATAGTACCATCTAGTTTAAAAAAGTATTTTAAAAATAAGAAATATTATATTGAAACATATGGTTGTCAAATGAATGTCCATGATAGTGAAAACATTAGAGCAATCTTAGAAGATATAGGACTAAAAGAAACATATGATATGTCCGATTCTGACTTAGTATTATTAAATACTTGTGCTATAAGAGAAAATGCACATAACAAAGTATTTGGCATGTTAGGGCGTATAAAACATCTAAAACAAACAAATAAATCTTTAATAACTGTTTTATGTGGATGTATGGCACAAGAAGAAAACGTGGCCTCAGAAATAAAAGAAAAATACAAATGGATGGATATAGTTTTTGGGACTCATAATATACATAAGTTACCTATTCTTTTAGATGAATTATTAAAAAATAGAAAATTAAATATAGATGTATACAGTATTGAGGGAAATGTTTATGAAAATATCCCAGTAAAAAGAGATTCAAAATATAAATCATGGGTAAATATTATGTATGGATGTGATAAATTTTGTACATATTGTATTGTTCCATATACAAGAGGTAAACAAAGAAGTAGATTACCAAAAGATATAATAAACGAAATAAACGATTTAGTTAAACAAGGTTATCAAGAAATAACACTTTTAGGTCAAAATGTAAATGCATATGGTAAAGATTTAAATATTGACTACAATTTAGCTAATTTACTAGAAGATGTTGCTAAAACTAATATTAAACGTATTTTTTTCATTACTTCTCATCCTTGGGATTTTACAGACGAAATGTTAGATGTAATATCAAAATATGAAAATATTATGCCATATATTCATTTACCTATTCAATCTGGAAGTAATAATATACTAAATAAAATGGGAAGAAGATATACTAAAGAAGAATATATTACATTATTTAATAAAATAAAAAATAAAATACCAAACGTAAGTATAAGTACTGATATTATAGTAGGATTTCCAAATGAAACAGATAAAGATTTTGAAGAAACATTAGAAATTGTTAATCAATTAAAATATGATTTAGCCTATACATTTATATATTCAAAAAGAGAGGGAACACCTGCATCTAAATTTAAAGATAACATAACCTTAGAAACAAAAAAAGAAAGATTAGATAAACTAAATAATTTAGTTAATAAATATGCACTTTTAAATAATCAAAAATATATAAATAAAATAGTATCAGTATTAATTGAAGATGAAAGTACTAAAAAAGGGTATTTACTAGGATATACAGATACAATGAAAAAAGTAAATGCTAAAGGTGATAAAAGTAATATAGGACATATTGTAAAAGTAAAAATAACAAAAGCTAAAACTTGGAGTTTAGATGGAGAGATTATAAATGATTGATAAAAAAATAGATGAGCTATTTAAATCCATAAATAAAAGTTATGAGTATCAAGAATATTTAAAAATCTCCAATGCCATAAAAAAAGACCAAGAATTATTAAATTTAATTGAAGAAATAAAAATCATGCAAAAACAAGCAACCTTATTAGAATATCAAAATAATACTAAATATAAAGAAATTGATATCAAAATAGAAGAAAAATTAAATATATTAAATAATCACCCTCTTTATATAGAATATAAGCATAAAATGGATGATTTAAATGACATACTAAGTACTTCATCAAATATAATTACAAAATATATAGAAGAAATAATATAGCTTAAACTAGCTATATATATTTTTTTAATAAGATAATTAGCTATAATATTCTGTATCAAAAGTGTAAAATAACTCTAAATTTAACAAATTTAAATAATTTAATGCTATAATTATTATAGAAGGTGATTAAAATGTTTAAAAACAAAAAAATATTTATCTTAGGTATGGCTAGAAGTGGATATGAAGCAGCTAAAGTATTAGCACTAAGAGGCAATAAAATAACATTAAATGATATGTCAACTGACCAAGACAAAGAAAAGGTAAAAGAGTTAGAAGAATTAGGAGTAAGTATTATATTAGGCTCTCATCCAGATGATATTTTGACAAAAGACTTTGACTATTTAATAAAAAATCCAGGTATTAGAAATGACCATAAATACGTTTTATTTGCTAAAGATAATAATATCCCAGTAATAAACGAAATTCAAATGGCATATCACTTGTTACCCAAAAATGTACATATAATTGGTATTACTGGTAGTAATGGTAAAACAACAACTACTACAATAATATATGAAATGTTAAAAAATGCAGGTCTAAGAGCCCATTTAACTGGGAATGTAGGACTACCATTATCAGGATTTTTAGATAAAATAAAAGAAGGAGATTATATTGTAATAGAAATCGCAGGTCATCATCTTGCTAATTTTGATAACTTTAAAACGGATATATCAGTACTAACTAATTTATTACCTGTTCATTTAGATTTTCATGGTAGTTATGAAAATTATATTAACATAAAAAAAAGAATATTTTCTCTACATACAAAAAAAGACCTTGCCATTATCAACTGTGGTAATGAAGATTCATTAAAAATTACTGAAGATATTAAGTCTAATAAAAAGTATTTTTCAGCCACAAATAAAAATGGAGATGCTTATTTAGAAGATGGTTATATTTGCTACCAAGATAAAAAAATAATTAATACTAAAGATATTATATTAAAAGGGAATCATAACTATGAAAATATGATGTGTGCGTTGATAATAGGTATTTATTTAGGATTAGATATTGAAAATATTAAAAACACACTATGTAATTTTAAAGGAGTAGAACATCGTATTGAATTTGTAAGAAAATTAAATGAAAGAGAATTTTATAACGACTCTAAATCTACTAATAATAAAGCTACTCAAATAGCAGTATCTTCATTTAATAAACCAATAATGTTAATTTTAGGTGGGTTAGATAGAGGTCAAACATTTGATGAATTAAAAGATTATATGACAAATGTAAAAGAAATATTTTGCTATGGTCAAACAAAAGAAAAAATTAAATCTTTTGGGGATAAAAACAATATAAAAGTAACAGTATTAAATAACCTAGAAGAAGCAACAAAATTAGCCTATAATCTATCAACAGAAGGTGATATTATTCTATTATCACCAGCATGTGCTTCATGGGACCAATATAAATGTTTTGAAGACAGAGGAGAAGAATTTAAAAATATAGTAAATTCATTTAATTAATATATAGGTGATATATTATTTAATAAATTTTATATCACCTATAATTCTACATAATTTTAACTAAAAATAATTTACATTTTAATATGTTTATGCTATACTATATT
The DNA here is from genome assembly GCA_964616645.1 of uncultured Muribaculaceae bacterium. Classification (GTDB taxonomy): domain Bacteria; phylum Bacillota_I; class Bacilli_A; order RF39; family UBA660; genus JAEDMO01. Next base: position 4,353 of record CAZTUM010000025.1, read on the forward strand.
AGTAACTTAAATGTGCCAGCCTGGCGGAATGGTAGACGCGGTAGACTCAAAATCTACTACCAGTAATGGTGTGAGGGTTCAAGTCCCTTGGCTGGTACCAAAATAATAATATAAGCACATAATAGGGTGCTTTATTTTTTTATAAAAAAAGAAATAGACAAAGTATTACTGTTGTGATATACTTAATACATAAAAAGTTAAGGACTGATAAAATGATAGATATTAAAATAATAAGAGAAAATAAAGAATTAGTTAAAGAAAATATTAAAAAGAAATTTCAAGATGAAAAATTACCATTAGTAGATGAAGTATTAGAATTAGATAAAAAACTACGAGAAATAAAAACTCAAGCAGATAATCTACGTAATAAAAGAAATAATATCTCTACAAACATTGGCACATATATGAGAGAAAAACAAATAGACAAAGTAACTTCTTTAAAAGAAGAAGTAAAAGATATTAATAATAATCTCATTAATTTAGAACAACAAGAAGAAGAATTAACAATCGAATTAAAAGAAAAAATGATGTTAATTCCTCAAATAATAGATAAAAGTGTTCCAATAGGGAAAGACGATACTGAAAATGTAGAAATTGAAAAATTTGGAGAACCATTTGTTCCAGATTATGAAATACCATATCACTCAGATATATGTAATTCATTTAATGGCTTAGATAAAGATTCAGCTAGTCGCACAAGTGGAAATGGTTTTTACTATTTAGTTGGAGATATTGCTAGACTACATGAAGCAACTCTTGCATATGCCAGAGATTTTATGATTAATAAAGGTTTTACTTATTGTATTCCACCATTTATGATTAGAAGTGATGTTGTAACAGGTGTAATGTCTTTTACTGAAATGGAAAATATGATGTATAAAATAGAAAATGAAGATTTATATTTAATTGGTACATCAGAACATTCAATGATTGGTAAATTTAAAAATCAATTAATTGATGAGAACAAATTACCAATTGCTATGACATCGTATTCTCCTTGTTTTAGAAAAGAAGTAGGAGCACATGGAATAGAAGAAAGAGGATTATATAGAGTACATCAATTTGAAAAACAAGAAATGGTAGTTCT
>CAZTUM010000025.1:5449-9822 GCA_964616645.1 uncultured Muribaculaceae bacterium
AAATGTGGAGTTATACTGTGGAATTTTTTAGAAGCCTAGATGTATCAGTAAGGTTAATCGAATGTTGCAGTGGAGATTTAGCGGATTTAAAAGTAAAATCATGTGATATTGAAGCTTGGAGTCCAAGACAACAAAAATACTTTGAAGTAGGTTCTTGTTCAACACTTGGTGATGCTCAAGCAAGAAGATTGGGAATTAGAATGAAAACCGAAAATGGGAATAAATTTGTTGCAACTTTAAACAACACCGTAATCGCAAGTCCAAGGTCATTAATTGCAATTTTGGAACAAAATTATCAAAAAGATGGTAGTGTTAAAATTCCTAAGGTTTTACAACCATACATGGGTGGGTTAGAAATTATCAAACCAAAAAATAATTAAAATTTAAGTAAGCATAAGAAAAGTGTAATATCTAATTTAATGATATTGCACTTTTTACTATTTAAACAAATAAAATTATTCTTTATTCCTCAAAAAAGTAGCTAAAGTATTAGGCTCTACATCTTTATATATAATATCATATATAAGATTTATAATAGGCATATCTACATTTTTATTTTTAATTAATTTATATATTGATTTTAGAGTATATAACCCTTCAATCGTAGTACTATTAATATAATCATTAATCTCTTTCTTATCCTTTTTCTCACCAATCATCTTACCCAAAGTAAAATTTCTACTTTTATAAGATGTACAAGTAAGTAATAAATCCCCAAAACCCGCGAAAGAAAGAATAGTTTTCTTACTACCACCTAATGCTTTAATCAAATTTTTAATATCATGTAATGATTCTGTAATAAACATACATTGTGTAGACTCAGGATAACCCAATCCATGCAATATACCAGAAGCAATTGCAATAACATTTTTAATAGAACCACATACAGATACTCCTAAAATATCTCTAGTATCTCTTAATTTTAAATAATTATTTTGCAAAGTATCTTTAAGGATTTTAATAGTATTCTTATCCTTACTAGCAATACTAAGTCCTACAGGAACTTTCTTAACGATATCAATTGCAAAAGACCCTCCTGATATTACAGCAATTTTCTTAGTTTTAATATGTTTATTTAAAACATCATAAACAAACATACAAGTACCTTGTTCAATACCTTTTGAAGCAATACATATATATTGGTTATTTTTATAGTATTTTGCTAATTCACCAGTAACATCATCAACAAATTTTGCAGGCACTGCAATAACAATTATAGAACAATCTTTAACAGCTTCCTCCATATTACAAGTAACACTAATATTATTAGGTATCATAACACCTTTTAATACATTTTTATTTTCCCTATCTAAATTTAACATATCAGCTTCTTCTTTAAATTTTGTCCACATAATAATATCTTTAACATTTTCATTAAACATAAGAGAAAGAGCAATCCCATAAGCTCCTGTTCCCAAAATACATATCTTCATTTTATATCCTCTTTTCTATATAATTACCTATCTTCACATCATTAAAATAATATGAAGGTAATTCATACACATTATAGCTTTTTCTTTTAATAACAATTTTACCATTTGTAAGACAATCGTTAACATATATAATTTTATCTTTTTTATCAGTCATAATAACTTGAATATCTTGCTTACAAAAAAAGGTATGAATACTATTACACTTATTAAACCATAGTGCATAATCAATCTTTTTCTTTTTAAACATAATACCAATAAATCTTTTATAAAAAGTATCTTGTTTAACTAATTTAATTTGCTTATCATTATAAATAAGTATCATTCTATCACCATATTTAAATTATACACTATATTTCAAAAAAATAATATAAAAATTTACGTACTAATATAAAAAAATTATTAATAAAAAAGAAATTTAGATATTTTTCGCTAATATATTATATGAAGAGCAAAAAAGAAAGGAAATAAATATGCGATATATAAGAAAACATCTTAAATTATTTACAATTATACTAATCATTATACTAACTATATCTTACTTACTTTTAAAATACTATCTAAATAACGAAAGTATTGTTAATCTATTTGAAGAAAAAGACTCTCCTGATAAAACAATAACAGAAAATATTATACAAAATAATGATATAAATATAACAGAAACGCCTTTAATTGCTAATAAAGTAAAAGTAGACATTAAAGGAGAAGTAAAAAATCCTAATGTTTATGAATTAGAAAATAATAGTCGTGTAATTGATGTCATTAATTTAGCAGGTGGTTTAACAGAAAACGCAGATACTACATTAATAAACTTATCTAAGCAAATAACTGATGAAATGGTCATTATTATATACTCTAAAAAAGAAGTAGAAGACATGAATAAAGATAATATAGTTATAAAAGAAGTAATAAAAGAAGTAGAAAAGGAGTGTAATTGTCCTAATATTACTAATGATGCTTGTATTACTAAAGATGATATTTCTTCCCAAGATGAAACTACCCAAAATGCCGAAGGGGAGTTAATTAATTTAAATAATTGTACTATTTATGAATTAGAAAATATAAATGGACTAGGTCAGACAAAAGCCCAAGCAATTATTGATTATCAAAAAGAAAAAGGATTTAATAAAATAGAAGACTTATTAGAGGTAAAAGGAATAGGACAAACTATCTATGAAAAAATTAAGGACTATTTTACAATTGAATGAAAAATATCTAAAATATTTTGCTCTTCTTATAATTATTTTAAGTATTATAAATATTAATTTTTTCCCTTATAAATCAAAATATTTACAAAGTGAAACTGAATTTATAGGAAATATTATTGATATTAAATTAAAAGAAAATAAATTAATACTAACAGTAAAATGCAAAGAAAAATTAATTGTTAATTATTATAAAAAAGACTATTTAGACATATATAACAAAATATCACTAGGAGATACTATCTCACTAACAGGAAATTTATTACTTCCTAATAAAAATACCATTCCCAATACTTTTGATTATCAAAAATATTTATTAAACCAAAAAATAATTTATACTTTAACCACGGAAAAAATAACAGTAATAAAGAAAAATACTAGTATCATTAAATACATACGTACCAAATTATCCAATCGAATAGATACATTACTACCTCAAAGTAGTCCATATATTAAAGCATTTGTACTAGGTAATAAATCTAGTATTGATACCTCAATATTAAGCACTTATCAATCAAATGGAGTATCACATTTACTATCTATATCTGGCATGCATTTAACTATTTTAATTGGTACTATTTTAACTATATTAAAAAAAACAACTAATAACATAGTATACAGCTATTTAATATGTATTATCTTAACATTTGTATATATGCTATTTTTAGGATTTACTCCATCTATTCTTCGCAGTGGTATTATGTATATTTTGTTATGTTTAAATAAAATATATAATATAAAATTAAAATCAATTAATTTAATGTATATAACTCTAATAATTATGTTAATTATAAATCCATATTATATAACTAACTTAGGATTTCAACTCTCTTACACCATAAGTTATTTCTTAATTTTAACATCACATAAAACATTCCATATTAAAAATTATTTTCTAAAATTATTAGTAACCTCAATAATATCTTTTATAGTTAGTTTCCCAATAATTATTTACAACTTTTATGAAGTTAACTTAGTAGGCATTATTCTAAATTTGATATTTATTCCTATAGTAAGCTATTTAATATTACCTTTGTCATTTATAAGTATCATTTTCACTAAAACAGACTCAATATTATCATTTATACTTAATATTATTGAAACAATCTCTTTATATATAAATAAGATAACTATAACAAAATTAACGTTTTCTAAACCTTCTTTAATTTTAATAATTCTATATTATATATCTATAATCATATTTATATATAAACCTAAATTAATATATATATTTATACTTCTTACTATTTATCATCAAAATAAAGAATATTTAAATAATAATACATATATAACATATTTAGATGTAAATCAAGGAGATACTACACTAATAGTATATCCAAACAATAGAATGAATATTTTAATAGATACAGGAGGTAGTCTAAATTATGAAATATATAAAAATATTATTACCTATTTAAAAAGTTTAGGTATTAAAAAAATTAACTATCTAATTTTGACTCATGGAGACTATGACCATATGGGAGAATCAATAAATTTAGTTAATAACTTTAAAGTAGAAAAAGTAATCTTCAATTGTGGTAAGTTTAATGAATTAGAACTTGAACTTATTAAAGTATTAGATAAAAAGAAAATACCATATTATAGTTGTATTAAAGAGTTAAATATAACTAACAATAAATTATATTTTTTAAATAATAAGGATTATATAAATGAAAATGATAATTCATCTGTCATTTATACAGAAATAAATAATTATAAATTTCTATTTATGGGAGAT
>CAZTUM010000026.1:0-9209 GCA_964616645.1 uncultured Muribaculaceae bacterium
GAGGAACTAAATTATGAATAAGAAAAAAATATATTTAATAATAGGAGGATTATCTTTAATAATATTAGTACTAGGTATTACTTATGCTTGGTTTGAATGGCAAAGTAATACTAATACTAATGTAACATTTGAAGTAGGAGATTTAGGTATAACTTATATAGGAGAAGAGAATGTATTAAGTAAAGTATTATATCCAACAGCTAGTATGACTAATCCTGATAATGTAATACATACATTTAGTTTAACTACATCATCAAATATAGATATATATAGTAAGATATCATTAGATATTATTAATATAGATGAAGAATTAAAAGATGAATCTTTTGTATGGAAGTTATATAGAAATGATACATATATTGCAGGTGGTAACTTTTTAAATGCTATACAAGGTAGTGATGTATTACTTATTCAAAATGAAAAAATAACTAATGAATTAACAAATTATACATTATATATATGGATAGATGGAGTAAACTATAATAATCCTCTTGATATGGGAGGAAAGAGTTTTAACTTTAAGTTAAAGTTTGAAGCTGGTCAAGTAAGTTATGTAACATCTGAAGAATGTTTTACTTTTGATGAAAGTACAGGACGTATTACAGACTATTTATGTTACTCTGGAAATGAAAATGACTTACCTGTTATAACAGATGTAGTAATACCTAGTGAAATAGATGGGGTGGCTGTAACAGAAATATATGGTTATTTTATTTACAATGGGTATGGATTGCTAAAATTAGGTGCCTTTAAAGAAAAAAACTTAACAAGTGTAGTGATACCAGATAGTGTAACAACAATAGAAAGGTCTGCTTTTGAAAATAATGCATTAACAAGTGTAGTAATCCCAGATAGTGTAGAAACAATAGGTGATTATGCTTTTAGTTCTAACAACCTAACAAGTGTAGTAATCCCAGATAGTGTAGAATCAATAGGGTATCAGGCTTTTAGTTCTAACAACCTAACAAGTTTAACACTAGGTAATAGTGTAGAAGAAATAGTGTATCGGGCTTTTTACAATAACCCAACATTAACAAGTATCAAAGTAGATGAAGAAAACACTGTATATGATAGTAGAGATAACTCAAATGCAATAATAGAGACATCTACTAATACATTAATACAAGGATGTAAAAATACTATAATACCAAATACAGTAACAACAATAGGTCAATGTGCTTTTGATAGGATGGGCTTAACAGAAATAGAAATACCAGATAGTGTAGAATCAATAGGGTATCAGGCTTTTATGTCTAACAACCTAACAAGTGTAGTGATAGGAAATAATGTCACAACAATAGTTGAAAGTGCTTTTTATAGAAACAACCTAACAAGTGTAGTAATCCCAGATAGTGTAGAATCAATAGGGTATCAGGCTTTTAGTTCTAACAACCTAACAAGTGTAGTGATACCAGATAGTGTAACAACAATAGAAAGGTCTGCTTTTTATTCAGATTCTAGTTCTAATCCTAATTTAACAACAATATATAACACTACTGGAAGAGAGTTTGATTGGAATAATATTATAAAAGGGAGGAGTAGTACTTCATTTATAACAGGAACAGTAACTACTACAGATGGAAGAGTAGTAACTATTACTACGTTAGAGTAATTTTAGAATATATAAAATATTCTTTATGAAATAATGTAAAATATGTGTTATATAAAACAAAGAAAGAAATAAGTTAAATTGTGTGGCTTGCAAATATAAAAAATAATATTAAAAAAACTCTTGTATAAAATTATAAAATATAGTATTATAGAGTTATAGGAGGATATATATGGAAACAAGTACAATAATATTAATCGTGGTTTTTGCAATAATAGCTTTAATCATATTTTGGGGAGTTGGAATATACAATAAATTAGTAAATAGAAGGAATAAAGTAAAAGACCAATTTTCACAAATAGATGTTCAATTAAAAAGAAGATTTGATTTAATACCTAATTTAGTTGAAACAGTAAAAGGATATGCAAAACATGAAGAAGAAACACTAACTAAAGTAATTGAAGCTAGAAATAAGTTTGCAACTGCTAATTCAATTAAAGATGAAATTGATGCTAATAATCAATTAACAGGAGCTTTAAACAAATTATTTGCTCTTTCTGAAAGTTATCCAGAGTTAAAAGCAAATGAAAATTTTGTATCATTACAAAAAGATTTAAAAGATACTGAAGATAAGATTGCATATGCAAGACAATTTTATAATGATACAGTACTTACATATAATAATTTAAGAGAAATGTTCCCTTCAAATATTATAGCAAGTATATTTAAATTTGAACCATTTGAATTTTTTAAGACAGATGATTCTTCAAAAGAAGCACCAAAAGTTAAATTCTAAGGCTTACTATGTAAGCTTTTTTTAAAGTATAGGAGGAAACTATGAAGAAATATTTATTATTATTTCTATTGTTATTAATTCCTTTTAGAGTCTATGCATCATATACTTCAAAATATTATGTAGATATTACAATAAATGAAGATGCTTCGGTAACTTTTAAGGAAATGATTGCCTTTGATGGTGAATATAATTATTTTGAAAGAAATTTATACTTAGAAGGTAATTCAAAAAAATTTACTGGTAATACTACTTCAGATTTTTATGGTACTGATATTTATAACGCTACATCACTAAAAGATATCTGTGCTTCATCAGTAAAGAAAAATATATATGGATTTGATTATGTAAATAATCATAATGATTGTTTTGATATAACTAGTAATGGATATAAAGGATTAAAACATAAATATACATATAATGAAACTACTAGTAATAAAAATATAAAGATATATAATCCTAGTAATCAAAATGAGAATTTTTACTTAGAATATACTATTACAGATGCTGTAGTAATACATAATGATATTGCTGAATTATTATATAATTTTGAATGGTCAGAAGAAATATTAGACTATCAAGTATATTTACATTTACCTAATGAAAGTGAAACATTAAGAATATTTTCCCATGGACCTATGCAAGGGGAAAACTCACTCATAGACAAAAAAACAGCTTATGTATATTGGCAAAATCTATCTGCAAATACTAATACCGATATTAGAATAGTATTTGATAAAGCTTTAGTATCTAAAGGTAGTAAAAAAACTAATATTGATGCTTTAGATAAGATTATAGAATATGAAACAGAACAAGCTAATATTCAAAATCAAAAAAGAGAAGATTTAAAAGAAGAATTATATTCTCTTGCAGTATCATATACAAATTATGCAGAAAAGAATCCTACTAGAGAAAACTATAATATAGCATATACATATGTTAATATGTTAGATGAAGGTACTAATAAAGAAGAGTTATTAACAAGATTACAAGTAGTATTAGATAAAATAATAAAAAAAGAACATATAGTAAGGACTATTAATTTTACTTTAATAGGTCTATGGATAGTAGGATTAATATATATATTATATAAATATTATAAAAAATATGATAAAGAATATAAAAGCGTTTTACCAAGTGAATACTATAGAGAACTTCCAAATACATATGGACCTGAAATACTAGGATATTTACTTACTAGAAGTAATATAAAAAGTGATTATTTATCTGCCTCAATTATGGAATTAATAAGGAAAAAAAGTTTAAAAATAGATACTGAATATAGTAATAAAAATAAATTTAAAATAATAGATTTAAAAGATGAACAAATAGATAAAGAATTAAACTCATCAGAAATGTTATTAAAAAAATGGTTTATAAATGATGTGGGTAATGGGGAATATGTAACAGATACAGATATAAAAAAATCTAGTAGTAAAAATTATGAAGAATTTCAAAGTAATTATAAAGCTTGGAAGAATGATGTAATTTCAAGAGGAGAAAATATGAATTTTTATGAAAATAATACAAGTATAAAATTTAAATATAGTATGTATTGTTTAATTGGAATATTAATTTATTATATTGCCTCTAAATTAGATGTTAATTCTAAATATATTTTAATTTATATATTATGTATTCCTATAAGTATTATAAGTATGTTATATATATGTTTTTCTACTAAAAAAACTAAGGAGGGAATTTATGATTATAATAGATGGATGGCATTTAAAAAATTCTTATTAGATTTTGGAAGATTTGAAGAAAAAGAATTACCAGAAATATATTTATGGGAACATTTCTTAGTTTATGCAACTGCGTTTGGAATTGCAGATAAAGTAAGAAAATCAATGGAAATGAAAATAAAAGAATATAACTTAGATACATCATCTACATATACTCCTATATTTTATAATGATAGTATATTAATTTCTTCCGCGATTAACAGAAGTATAGCATCAGGTATTTCAACAGCTCAAATGGCATATAATCAAGCTCATTCTAGTCACTCATCATCTGGAGGCTTCGGAGGAGGCGCTTCATTTGGAGGAGGCGGAGGAGGATTTGGAGGTGGAGGAGGTCGTGGGTAATATAGAATATACCTACAAAAACAAAATCTATCCCGTAAATATAATATATAAAAATAATAAAAATACTTATATACGAGTAGATGATAATTTAAATATAAATATAACTACTAACTATTTAGTTAGTAAAAAAACACTCCAAAAATTATTAAAAGATAAAGAAATAAAAGTAAATAAAATGATAGATATTAAGTTATCAAAATTAAATAAAAAGTCAATTATGAATAATAATACAATACTTTTATTTGGAGAAACTATAAATATAGTATATAGTAATTCTTTTAATGATACTGAATTAATAAATAATATAATATACACAAAAAATATAAATACTTTGAATAAATATTTAAATAAAATAATAACATCTACCTATAAAAGTCATTTAGATATGTATTATCATAACTTCAACGAAAGAATTCCATATCCTACATTAAAAATAAGAAAAATGAAAAGTAGATGGGGTGTATGTAATTATACTAAAAATATTGTAACACTTAATTTAGAATTAATTAATTATGATATATCTTGCTTAGATTATGTAATAGTACATGAACTATCTCATTTTATATATCCAAATCATTCTAAAAACTTTTGGACTATTGTAGAATATTATTATCCAAATTATAAGGAAGTACGTAATATACTAAAAAAAAGTTAAAGAAAGATTATATGAAGTCTTTCTTTTTTTTATTATAAATGATATACTTAATTAGAAAGGAGATAAGTATGTTAATAACATCAGTTAATAATGAACATGTTAAAAATTTATGTAAACTAAAAGAAAAAAAATATCGTGATGAGACTAATATGGTCTTAATCGAGGGAGAACATCTAGTATTAGAAGCATACAAAGCAAATTTATTACAAGAATTAATATTAGAAAAAGATACATTATTTCCTATATCAATGCATCCAACATATGTAACTAAAGAAGTATTAAAAAAATTATCATCTAATATATCCATACCTAATGTAATGGGAGTTATTAAAAAAAAGGGATCATGTCCAATTGGTAAGAAAATTCTTATACTAGATAGTATTCAAGACCCAGGGAACTTAGGTACTATTATAAGAAGCTGTATCGCTTTTAACATAGATACATTGATAATAAGTAAAGATACAGTTGATATTTATAATCCAAAAGTATTACGTTCTGCACAAGGTATGTTATTTCATTTAAATATTTTAGTAAGAGATTTACCTCTTACTATTAATAAGTTAAAAGAAGATGGATACAAAATAATAGGAACAAAAGTAACACATGGTAAAGATGTAAGAACATCAAATATTTATAGTAACTTTGCATTAATCATGGGTAATGAAGGCAGTGGTATAAAAGAAGAAATATTAGATTTATGTGATGAGTATTTATATATAGAAATGAATGAATTATGTGAAAGTTTAAATGTAGGAGTGGCTACTAGTATTCTTCTATATGAGTTAAATAATAAATGAGATACATATATATAGGTAAAATAGTAAATACTCACGGTATTAAAGGAGAATTACGTATATTAAGTAAATTTAGATATAAACAAAAAGTATTTATAAAAGATATGCCTATTTATATAGGGAATAATAAAATAAAAGAAATAATAAATACCTATAGACCACATAAAAGCTTTGATATGATAACATTAATAGGTTATAATAACATTAATGAAGTATTAAAATATAAAGGACAAAATGTTTATGTACAAGATACTTGTATTAAGTTAGATGAAAATACATATTTAGATGAAGATATAATAAATTTAAAAGTAATATATAATAATAAAGAAGTAGGAATAGTAACAAAAATAGAAAAATATAAATATCAAGATTTAATTATTGTCAAATCTAAACAAAAAGAATATCTTATTCCTTATATTTCTGATATAATAGAGAGTATAAATTTACAAAAAGGAATAATAGTAATCAAAAATATTAAGGGTTTAATAGACTAGATATACGAAAGTAGGTAATACTATGATAATTGATATAATTACACTTTTTCCTAATATGTTTTATGAATTTCTAAATACATCAATAATTAAAAGAGCAATAGATAAAAACTTAGTAACAATAAATATTCATAATTTAAGAGATTATTCTAATTATAAAAACAATCAAGTAGATGAATATCCATATGGAGGAGGTTCTGGTATGGTATTAATGTGTGAGCCAGTATTTAATGCCATAGATGCCTTAAAAAAAGAAGATACAAAAGTAATTATGATGACACCAAGTGGAGTTACATATAAACAATCATTAGCAAAAGAATTATCTAATTTAAAACATATAATAATTTTATGTGGCCATTATGAAGGTTTTGATGAACGTATAAGAACAATATGTGATTTAGAAATTAGTATAGGTAATTATGTCTTAACAGGAGGAGAAATACCTGCGATGGTACTTACAGATAGTATAACTAGATTAATCGATGGAGTAATTACTAAAGAAAGTTTGGATAGTGAATCTTTTAATGATGGATTATTAGATTATCCTAACTATACACGCCCAGTAGAATATAGGGGAATGAAAGTACCAGATGTTTTATTAAGTGGTCATCATCAAAATATTGCTAAGTATCGTAAAGAAGAACAAATTAAAAAGACTAATGAATTAAGTAAAATTAATAAGTAGGTGAACAATTATGAAAAATGAAAAAAATTATTTTTTACACAGAGATAATACAACAGGTGAAATGGTATATATTGAGTTTGATAAATTAGATGGCTATCATATAGCCCCTAAAGCAAACAAACCAGATGCTATTTCTGTAAATAAAATAGTTTTTACATCACCAACATTAAGTGAGAAACTAATAAAGAAGAAAATTGATAAGAAAATAACATACTTATTAGCTAAATTAAGAGAAATAGATGAAAATGATACTGACCCAACAGGAACTACAATTAGAGATACCTTAATGGAGGCAGAAAGACTAAAGTTAATGATTATAAATACATATGTAAAATATCTAGGAAATACTTATCAAAGTCTAACTTTAAAGAAAATAACTCTAATAGTAAATCAATTAAGATATAAGCTATTTATGCTAAAAGAAAATGATTATGAGAATAAATATATAAATAATCACGGCAAAAGTAGATAGAGTATTCATAAGAATACTTATTGCCAAATTAGTTTAGTGGTAGAACAAGTCACTCGTAATGATTAGACGTAGGTCCGATTCCTACATTTGGCACCAGATTGATAGGAAACTTGAACTTTTCGAGAAATTATAAAACGACTTGTCAAAAAAATGGTTTCCACCTAAATCAATGTTGAGTTAGGTGGATTTCTTTTATATTAATACTATAAATAGTAAGAATAGTAAAAGGAAGATAATTATTACTAGAGATAGAATTAAAAAATCCTTCTTGTTCATATTCTCGCCTCCCTTCTTATCTGAAGTTTGGCTCCACCCAACTATTAAATGTTCCTACATGCAATTATAACGAACATTTATTCTTTGCACAAGTTTTTGTAAAGTAATTAACTAAAATGTATGAATAATTAATAATTATTCATATAAAATATCACACAAAGGTTAGTAATTTGACATTTATGATTATATTTGCTATTATTAATTTGCTTAGGAGATGGTATTTATGATAATTGTAGTAACTGGTCCTACTGGGGTAGGGAAAACTCTCCTTAGTATTTCTATAGCTAAAAAGTATGATGCAGTTATTGTAAATGGAGATGCTATGCAAGTATATAGAGGACTTGATATAGGAACATCTAAGATTAAAGAAAGTGAAAAAGAGGGCGTTAAACATTATTTATTTGATATAAAAGATGTTTGGGAAGATTATTCTATTTATGATTACCAGATGGATGTTAGAAATATTATATCATCGGTAAATAAAAATATTGTTATAGTAGGGGGAAGTGCTTTATATATTAAAAGTGCTTTATATGATTATAGATTTAATAATAGTAATAAAAAGAATTTGGATTATTCTAAATATAGTAATTTAGAATTATATAATATGTTATTAAAACTTGATAAAAATATTGTTATTGATAAGAATAATAGAAGAAGATTAATTAGAGCATATGAATATTATTTAGATAATAATAAGTCTATTAATAGTAATAATTATGGCAATAATCTGTTATATGATAATACTATATTTATAGGACTTACTACAGATAGAGATAAGTTATATGAATTAATTAATAATAGAGTAGATAAGATGGTAGATGAACATCTTTTTGATGAAGTTAAGTATTTTTATGATAATAAACTATTATATAAACCAATATGTAATGGTATTGGATATAAAGAAATAATTAGGTATTTTAATAAAGAAATTACTAAAGAAGAAGCTATTTTAGAAATTAAGAAAAATACTAGACATTATGCAAAAAGACAGTATACTTTTATTAGAAATAAGATGGATGTTAAATGGTTTTCAATATGTTTAGATGATTTTAATAAAACTATTTTAGAAGTAGAAGATTATATTGATAACTTTACACAAAAAGTGTAAAGTTTTTATATTTAATAAAGAAGCCAAAATTAAATTAAAGTATCCAAAATTAAAATTAAATGTTCAAAATTGAATATTGAAACTATGTTTAGAAAAAAAATAGACTTGTATTAAGTTGGTTTAAATGCTATATTTTACTTACAAGGAAGAAATGCTTATTATAATAACACCCCTTAAACCAAAAAAATGTAACATTTTCTTCCTTGATATATAAATATTTTTTAAATTAAATTATTCTCTAAAATTACTTGTAAAAATCATATACATATGATATCATTAGTATGTAAGGTAAA
>CAZTUM010000027.1:0-9145 GCA_964616645.1 uncultured Muribaculaceae bacterium
TCTAATAAATTAAATAAATTTTTATAAACCTGCATTTAGTCTAAAAATTTGCGAAATTATTCATAAAATTATTCATAAAAATTGTAAAAAAAGTATTGCATCAATAAAGAAAATATGTTATTATTATTAAGCAAGCGGGCCCTTAGCTCAGTTGGTTAGAGCATGCGGCTCATAACCGCACGGTCGTAGGTTCGAGTCCTACAGGGCCCACCACTTGTATTTTTTTGCGGGTGTGGCGGAATTGGCAGACGCACTAGACTTAGGATCTAGCGGTATATCCATGGGGGTTCAAGTCCCTTCACCCGCACCAATTAGTTTAAAGCATAGAAATATGTTTTAATAGAGAGATAAAATTTTTAAAAATGCTGTGGATAGAATTAAAAAAATTTAATCTCATTAAATTAAGAGTTGTTAAAACTCTTTTTTCTTGGCTTAAATCTGTATGAACATAAGTATTTAATGTTATAGGTCTTAAATTTGCTTTTTCGCAAGCTTTAAGTTTATAACGATTAATTGTAGTAGGTGCTAAAAATTTAATGCCACCAAAGATAAAATAATCATTAAAGTTTTTTTAACCTAATATATCTTTAATTTGAATATTCACATAAATAATATTTGAATTAGTGATTTTTATTAAGATATAAATTACCTCTAGCATAATCATGATTTTTCTGATATACTATATATGGTAAGGAAGTGATATATAATATGTTACAAGGACTTAAAAATTTAAAAGGGAAAAAAGCGTATACTATAGTTAAAACTTTATTTTTAACGCTTCTATTTTTAACATTAAGCAGTTTAATTACAAGTATTATTCCTATAGATATTAATAATTTATCATCACTTGGTAAAAATATATATTTGATAGTTGATAATCTTATCTTTTTATTAATATTATATATATCTTATAAAGATAAAATTATTAATGATTTTAAAAACTATTATAATAATAATTTTTTAAATAACTTTGAGGTATCATTTAAATATTGGTTTATAGGTATTGTTATAATGGTAATTAGTAATCTTTTAATTTTATTCTTTACTGATGCGGGTTTATCTAATAACGAAGTTACAGTAAGACAATTAGTAAGTAAATATCCTGCATATATATTCTCAGTATGTATATATGCTCCTTTGTCAGAAGAATTGATATTTAGACATAGTTTCAAAGAAGTATTTAAAAAAAAGTATGTATATATATTAGCTAGTGGTTTTATATTTGGTGCTTTGCATGTAATCAGCAGTATTAATACTTGGCAAGATTGGTTACATTTAATACCTTATTGTTCATTAGGTATTGCTTTTTCAAGTTTATATTATAAAACAGATAATATTTTTTCTACGATAACTATGCACGCACTACATAATACAATGACTTTATTATTAGTATTTATAGGAAGTGGTATCTAATGAATAAATTTAAAATATTACTAATAGTAATTATTATTGCAGTATTAGTAATACTCTACTCTAGGTATGTGGGGACTTTAGGTTTAGTTACAAGAGAGTATACAATATATGAAGATAATCTTCCTATTTCATATAATGGATTAAAAATTGTTCACCTTTCTGACTTACATTATGGTAGCGTTATAAATAGTACTAGATTGACAAAGATAGTAGATGAGATTAATTTAATAAATCCTGATATAGTATTGTTTACAGGTGATTTACTTAACAATGATACTTACCATGAAAAATATAAAGATAAAATATTATTATTATTAAGTAAAATTAATGCAAAATATGGAAAGTATGCTATATTGGGAAATCATGACTATGATAAGAATACTGATATAGTAAAAGAAATACTTACTAAAAGTGGTTTTAATATATTGATTAATAGTTATGATGTTATTTCAAATAAGAATAATGATAAGATATTTATAGGTGGTTTTGATGATTATTTATTAGCTAATCCTGATATAGATAAAACTTTATCATTTTTAAACGATAATAATATGTATAGTATTGTCTTAGTTCATGAACCAGATTATACTGACAATATATTACAGTATAATAATAATATTAATCTAATATTATCTGGTCATTCTCATAATGGTCAAGTAAGAATCCCTATAATTGGTACTATTTATACACCTAATGGGGCTAAGAAGTATTATGATGAACATTATAATATTGGTAATACTAATCTTTATATATCTGGTGGAATTGGCAATAGTAAGCTTGATGTTAGATTATTTAATCATCCATCTATAAATCTTTATAGAATTAATTCAAATAAGTAAAAAAGATACCAAAATTTGATATCTTTTTTCATTTACTCTACTGATTCTACGCTAATAGCACCTTCAAAAGTATTTCCCATCATAGCGGTAGAATTTTCCATATTTCCATCTATATAAATTATTACTTTATAATATGTGTTAAACGTGGTAATAGTATCATTGGCAATCAAATATTTAGTACCTTCCGTTTTATCACTGAAATTAATTTCATTTACTAAACTATAACTTACTGAATCTGTACTTTTCATGAGTCTAATCTTTAGACTTTCTGTTTGAAGAGAAGTACTTAATTGACTAGGGGTTATATAAACACTTATATCAACTGAAGAGTTTGTTCTTTTCTTAAAAGAAAATGTAGTTATTTCTCCATCGTTATAATCAAGTACAGGTCCTATGTTAGATGCAGTAATATCATCACCAGCATCATATATTACATCTGCGATATCTCCAATTGATACAACAAGTTTAGTATCTTCTTCGCTTCTCCAAGTAAACCATGCTACTGTACTTCCTATTATTACTAATACAATAGATGCAATTATCATAAGTATATGTTTTTTATTTACTATATTTTTTTTCATTAAAATCACCCATATATCCCATACATCCATGATAACATAAAAAATTAATAATCACAAGGTAATTTAAACATTTTTATTTTAAACTTAAATAATCTATAGCGTCTTGTAAAGTATCTACACTTACTATTTCCATGTCATCATACTTATATTTATTTTTTATATACATAGCTTCTTCATAATTAGATGAAGGTACAAAAACTAACTCAATATTATTTTTGTATGCTCCAATTATTTTATACTTAACACCACCTATTTCACCAACATTTCCTGTACTATCTATAGTACCAGTACCCGCGATGGTGCGTCCTTTTAAAATATCTTCATCACTAAGTGATAAATATATACTAAGAGCCATCATAAAACCTCCAGAACTACCACCTTCTTTACCAGTAAAATTAATGTTTACTCCATCTATTTCATAATCAATATTTTGAATAACAACAATTCCAAGTTTTTTAGAATCATCTATTAAACTTACACTGCACTCTTTATTAACAATCTTATCATTGTTTAAAGTTTTAATATTTAGAATATCACCTACATTATAGCTATTAATATATTCAGATAAATTTATACTATTAATATTTGTATTATTTATTTCTATTAATTCATCTCCTACACTAATTTCACAATTAGTATCACCTTCTTTTGCTATAACATAATTTCTAATATTAGTTATGTTAAGAGGATAATTTAATAAGCTATATGATGCATATATAGCATTATCAACTGAATTATCTAAGAGTAATTTTTCTCTAAGACTTACTTCTTCTAAACTTTCACTACCAATAATTCGTTCTTTATTTTCAAAAGAATCCCATTTTTCACTTATTAAAGATATTAAATATGTAGGTATAGTAGCATCTAGTTGAGAAGCATATAACATATTTACACTGCCATTTAATTTATGTCCTGATGATAACTGAACTTTATCACTTATATCAATAATTCCACCTGGTAACATAATATAATATGGTATTTTAATATATAAAAACAATATCATTAATATAAATACAATAATATACCAAACATTTTCTTTAAAAAAATTCTTAATTCTTGACATAATCTTTCTATCCTTTCAATATTTAAAATATTAATCATATATTTTACTAGTGAGGTTAATATGAAGAGAAATATTTTAAATATAATTATTCTAGTCTTCTTTATTTATTTACTAATTAGTGTATTTTTAAATAAAGAATTAGTATATACATCTTTTAATACTGGTATAGATATATGGTTAAATATCTTAGCACCTTCCTTATTTCCTATGTTTATTATTAGTGAAATATTAATAAATTATGATATTTGTAAATATATTGGTTATTTATTTAAGATAATTAAGATAAATCCTAATATTATAATGGTAATTATTTTAAGTATGTTAGGGGGATTTCCATCTTCAGCAAGGTTTATAAAGATATTATATGAAAACAAAAAAATTGATAGTAAAAGTGCTAGTTTACTTCTTTGTTGTACCCATTTTTCAAATCCTTTATTTATATTAGGTGCAGTAACTAGTTTTTTAAAAGGTAATATGACGCTTAGTATAATAATACTCTTAAGTCATTATATTCCTAATTTTATTATCTTATATTTTGTATCTGAAAAAATTACTATTAAAAATCCTATAGATACAAATAATAATTCTTTTTCTAAGATTTTAATGACTTCTATAAAAAATGCATTAAGTAGTTTGTTAATGATATTAGGAACAATTTCATTTTTTTTAATACTAACTAACTTAATTATAAATAATATTAATCTAAATATAAGAGGAACTTTACTTATAAAGGGGATATTAGAGGTAACATCCTCTTTAGAGTATTTGAGTATGTTATCTTTATCTTCATTATCTAAAGTAATTATTATATCTAGTTTTCTTTCTTTTGGAGGTTTATGTATTCATGCTCAGATAATTAGTACTTTAGAAGATACAGATATTTCATATACACCATTTCTAATATCAAGAATTATTCATGCTCTTTTGTCTATAATATTGTCTATTATTATATATTTAATTTATTTTAGCTTGTTTACTTAAAGCCTCTTTAGCGGCTTGTTGTTCAGCAGCTTTTTTAGAAGATGCTACTCCTCTTCCCATAATAATATCATCTACTTTAACAATACATTCAAAGGTTTTATCATGAGCTGGTCCACTTTCATTTACAATATCATAATAAACACTTTTTTTATATGTTTGTACTAATTCTTGTAATTTAGATTTATAATCTTGTAAAAAATTAACTTCTTTTTTTATATATGGGATAATAATATTTAGTATAAAATCTTTACTAGCTTTAAATCCCTTATCTAAGTATATTGCACCTACAAATGCCTCGAACATATCTGCTAAAATAGTATCATTTACTTTAATACCTTCCCCTACTCTTACATAATTTGAAAATTTTAACTTTAAAGCATATTCATATAAAGCATTTTCGCATACATAACATGCTCTAATTTTAGTCATAGTTCCTTCCTCTAAATGACGTTCATTATATAAATAATCACTAATAGCAAGTTCTAATACAGCATCTCCTAAAAATTCTAAACGTTCATAATTATTACAATTATTATGTTCATTAGAATAAGAAGTATGTGTAAGCGCAGTAATATACAATTCTTCATTATCAGTAACTATATTTAATTTATCTAATAATTCCATATAATATCACTCTTTCTAACTATATTATACTATACATTTAATTTTTTTTAAATAAAATAATGTTATTTATTAAAAAAGAAGAGGTTAATCTTCTTTATTGGTCAATATATTATCTAATTCTTCTCCATTAAGAAAGTTAAGCCCACCTATTTTATCAAATTCCATATCATCTTCTTCTTTTGTCATATCTAAATTAATTTCATCCATAGCTTTAGTAAAATTATTATTATCATCTATATTTTTTATATCTTCTTTATTTTCTAATGGTATATCTTCCTTAATGTTATTATTATCTTCTTTATTATCATTATCATCTATATTGGTAGAATATTCTTTTTCTAAAGCTTTAATAACCTCGTTTAAATCAGGTATTTCTTCTTTGTTATTTGTTTTATTATCCTCTTTATCTAAAGATGTATCTTCATTAGAAGATGCTTTTACTCTATCTAGGGCAGGTATTTTATCAACTTTTATATCTAATTCTTTAAGTATTTTAGCTAAATTTTCTTCTTCTTTTAAAATATCTTCTTCCATACTAATTCTATCAATATTATTAGTATTTAACTTATCTAAATAAATATCATTAATTTTATCCTCTATATTATAATTAGGTTCTTTATCTATCTTTATATCATTATTAATTAAATTATATTCTTTTTTTATTTCTAATATATCATGACTATTATTATCTTCATCTATACTTTCTATTTCTTTAATATTATTATCTATATCTTTTGTTATTATATCTATCTTATTAAGATGCTCTATTTGAGGTTTAAGTAACTCTATTTGATTATTAATTAAATTAACTAACTCTAAATAATCATCACTATATACCTTAAAATCATACTTTTTAATTAAAGATTCTCTTTTATCAATTAACTTTAAAATATCCATTCTTTTATTAAACATATCATTATATTTTAAGCATTTATTTACTAATAATCTATTAATATCAAATAACATTAATTGACACTTAATATTAAAATTTTCAAACCTAATTTTAGTTAATTCTTCTTCTTTTATTGCATCTATATTATCATCTAAAAATTCTTCTATTTTAGTAGTTCTCTCATCATATATTAAAGATAGTTTACTTCTATCTTCATAATCAATATGATTACTAACATTAACAATAAAATTATCATCAAAATATTTTTTTAATTCTTCTTCATATAATGAATTTTTACTTTCTAAACCTATTAATTCCTCTTTTAATTCTAGTAATTTCTTATTATTACTAGAATTTTTTTCTCTTAAATTATCTAATTTATTAATATTATCTAAATACTTAGAAATAATATTATATCTACTTTTAATATTATCAAATTCATTTTCTAAGGCAATAGAAGTGTAATTAGGATATTCACCACCTGTTACATTTAAATAATTATTAACTAAATATTCTCTATCTTTTAGTCTTTTTAAAATATATTCATTAAGCTTATTAAGGCGATTATGTTCTTTGAATAAATCATCTGTTTTATTACGAATACTATTTATATTATTTAAATATTCTTCTTCATGTAATCTATCTAACTTATTAAAATTTAATAAATATTTATCTAATGCTACTCTTCCTTTATTCTTTTTATAATCATTACCCCATACTTCTACTAAACCTTCTAATAATTTTCTTTCTTTATCTAGCATACTTATCACCTCTAAATATTCTAAGAATATTGTTTCTTAAATAACGGTATTAAACTTTCTAATATATCTACTTCCTCGACTAAAGAAATAGTATCAATACCATCATTATTATCTATTCTAATAATCTTACATACATCTTTAAGTATCTTATTAGAAACATCTAATAATACTATATAGTAATAATTAACATCATTATAATTAACTTTACTAACTATAACATAATTCTCATTATCATTAATCTCAATAACATCATTAACTTTATATATTCTATCGCTCATCTTTTAAATACCTCTTTCTTTTAATTAGTGCATTTAATTTATCAAACCAATTAATAAACTTATGTTCATTTTCTACAACTGCATAAACTAACCAGTTAGGAGAGGGATATTTCTTAGTAATAATATTATTACTTGCTTGCTTAACTTTTTCATCATTCTTATAAGCATATGGATTTTTTATAACATCAATAGGGCTTACTTCTACTAGACGATATCCATCATCAACTTTATGTTCTTCTTTAATATTATTATCTTCTTCTTTAGGTATTTCTTTCTCATTTTTATTACTTACTACTCCACTACTTAAATCAATTGCTTGTAATACTATATCTCTTTTATTTAAAGTTTCTAATTCATTTAATCTTTTATTATTATTATCTAAGATGCTAATTAACATTTCTTCTTTCTTAATATCTTTATCTTGTAATTCTAGTTTAATATCTTGACTATCTAATAATACTTCTAAACTATTAAAAGTATCATCTTTAAGACCATCATTAATAATATCTCTAATCATCTTTCTCTTTTCAAAGCATTCTAAATAATTACAAGCTACTTCATTAGCAATATCTCTTAATTTTACTACTGCGTTTAAAATACTATATTCTAAATAATTAGACTTAGCCATATCATATAATTCTTGCATTATTTCTTTATTTTTTATTTGTTCTTCTGTTTTTACATATAATTCTTGATATTGAGAAAAATAATCTATAATACTATCTTTATCAAGATTATTACCATTATTTTTATTTATAATATCATTAAGTAAAGTATTTATCTCTTCTTCCATTTCTTTATTAATATCATCATTTATTTTCTTCTTTTCATTTAATTTATCTAACTCTAACTTAGTATCCTCATTAACCATATTTATTTTTTTAGATTCTTCTATATTAGCTAAATATTCATTAATAATCATAATCTTATTAGATACATTATCTAAAGAAGAAGTTAAACTATCAATATTAAAAATATCACTTACATCTATACCAGTAATATCTTCATGAATAGATGCATATTCTTCTAATACATTAATTCTATCTCTTATTATATCTTCTATTTTATGTAATGTATCTAGTTTTTCATCTAGGGTATTATTCTTTAGGGAAGATAATTCATTAAATTTATCTAAATACTTAACATTAGTTAAACTAACTATTTCTTTAAGTAATTCATACATACGTTCTGTTTCTTCTTTTTTCTTCTTACTACTTTTTCCATTTAAATAAAAAGCATCTATATAATCTCTATATAATCTAGTTATTTGTTCTAAATATTCATTCTTATAATCAATCATCAAGCCTCACCTCTATTATAATTATCACATTAATACCTAAATTTGTCAATAAAATCATACATCTTCCATACTTTTTTACATAAATTTGATATATTTATCTAATAATATACATAGGAGGAATAATTATGAATATAAGAAATTACATCATTAATAACTTTAAAGATGATACTAAAGAAGATATTAGAACTTCAATTGATACATCTATTAAATCTATGGAAGAAGAACCTTTAATTGGACTAGGAGTATTATTTGAACTTAATTGGAATATATCTAGTGAAGAAGAAAAAGAAATAATATTAGATAATATAGTTAAAATGTTAAAAGAAAAGAATATAGATAAAATAAACTAACTATATTCTTTTTATATTACTTAGTAATAATAGTTACTACTCTATTATCAGAAGTAGTTACTG
>CAZTUM010000028.1:0-9034 GCA_964616645.1 uncultured Muribaculaceae bacterium
TTGATTTGACACTATCTGGGATTACTACACTTGTTAAGTTGTTATTTTTAAAAGCAGCATCACCTATTGTCTCTACACTATCTGGTATTACTATACTTGTTAATGCATTATTTTTAAAAGCGGAATATCCTATTGTTGTTACACCCTCTGGTATTACTATACTTGTTAATGCATTATTTTCAAAAGCGGAATATCCTATTGTTGTTACACCCTCTGGTATTACTATACTTGTTAATGCATTATTTTCAAAAGCAGACTCCCCTATTGTAGTTACACTATCTGGTATTATTACACTTGTTAATTTGTTACCAGTAAAAGCATAATTACCTATCTTTTTTACTGCTACTCCATCTATTTCACTGGGTATTACTACATCTGTTATCACGGGTAAGTCATTTTCATTACCAGAATAGCATAAATAGTCATATATTTTTCCAGTATCAAACTTAAAACACTCTTTAGGAGTAGATATATAATTATTAGTACTTTTTTTAGTTAATTTAACTATAAGGAATATACTTAATGTAAGTATTATTACTGATATTATAATTATTAAATATTTCTTTTTATTTTTTTCCATTTTAATCAATTCCTTTCACTTTATTTAACGAGTCCCTCCACCTCCACTTCCATCTCCAAAGGGACCTCCATAGTCTCTATCAGAAGATGAATTACCTTTTTTTATAGCGCTTGAACTTGTCATAGAAAGAAGATTTATAAAATCAATTGTTTTAATAAGTGTATCATAATCATAACTATATTTATCTATTTCATTTGTAATTTCAGGATATAATTTTTCAAACTGTTTAGCTACTTTTTCTGCTATACCAAATATTTGAGCAAATATTAAATATTCATTCCAAAGTTTAACTTCAATTGTTTGTCTTTCTTTAATAATTGTAAACTCTTTTAAATATAATTTTAATCCTTTTAATTGCACTGCTTCTTCCATTAAAGAATCAGATAAATCATAATTTATATATTTAAATAATTTTATTTTTTTCTTAGTTTCTTCTGTAATATTACCTTCTTCAATTAAAATATCTCTTTCATACTCAATTACATCATCAAACCATGTTGATATTTTCTTAGAATTATTTTTACACCATATTTCAAATTCTTTTGATTCTAATTTACTATCATTACTAGCTTCAAGCATCCAATCATATAATTTTTCTTCTAATTTTGTTAAATTATTTTTATTGATAAAAATTATACTATTTGTTTCTTTGCTTTTAAATAATATTTTTTTCTCTATTGTTTCTGTTTTTACATTTCCATCTTTTAACCATTTTAATAAAATTGCTCCTATAAAATCTTCTTTTTGTCTTAGTAAGTTATATTTATATGCTATAAAATATGCTCTAAATATATCGTTATTGCAAGGAATATCTCTAAAGAATGGTACTTTTTTATTTATTATATTTCCTTTTGTTCCATATGTATATCTTTCTTTTACAGTTATACAAGAAGTTATATATAAAAATCCTACTACTAATGATATAAAAATTATAATGTTTTTTATTATAGAAAAGATATCACTACCCATTACTGATTCTTTATAATAATTAAAATCATTAGTTGTTATATTAGTTGTATTAAATGTATTTATTGGAAATTTTACTAATATTGCCATTTTATCATTACTTTTAAATTTACCATTTGAACTCATATATATATAGCCATTATATATATAAGCTTTATTATCATATCCATAACTATATAATTCTAAATTATCACTATATGATATATCACTATATATTTTTATATCTACATTATCAGGTGATGGGTCAAAATGTGGAAATAATGTCCAATTTATCATATCAGCATCTTTTGTTCTTAATATAAATCCATTAATTTTATATTTTAATGTATAAATATGATGTCCATAACTAGTTATACCAAAGCATAAATCAATTTCATTACCATTATAATAAATTCCTGCTTTATATGCTTTTTTTTCTAATTTTACTGTTTCATCATATGAACTATATGTATCCCAATTAACTATTGTTGTAAATTTTTCTCCATCCATACTAACTTCTAAGTCACTTATCGTAGCATTACCAATATTAAAGTATGGATGATATCCTTCTGTATCTTCATAAAAGTTAGCATCCCATGTTTCTGTAATATTGGCATTCCCATTTTCATCAACATATATATCAATATTTATATTATTTATACTGTTAGCATAAGTAAGCATTATTGGAAACAAAAATATTATTAAGCTAAATAATAGTTTTTTCATGCTATACCTCTTCTCTACATACAATATAATTTTATTTAAATTCATCCATTTTTACTGAAGGAATTTGAGTAATTATATCTGTTATTGTTTTTTTGTTATTATCTGGTGTACTAAAATTCTTAGTTACTTCTATACTGTTATTCATTTGTGCTATATATTTCATTATGTTATTTATATCATATTCATAACTAAATACAGAACCAACTGAAACTAGAGAATCTGTTATTCTAGCTATATAGAAATATATCTTATCATCCTCACTCGATGCTTGTGTATATTTTAATGTATATATAATAGCTTTTACACCATCGATAGTTTTTATCTCTTCATTAATACTAGATAACCCTAATTGAGTAAATCCTGAATATAAATAAGATGGATTATTTATATAATAATCTACTGAATCATCAATAATTATGTAGCTATATTTAAAATCATTATTATAAAACGTATAAGCATCATCTTCTTCTTTATAAATATAATATAACCCACTTGGGATAGTAACTTGATAATCTGATATATTAAGTTTTGTAGTATTACTATTGTTAATTGTATTAGAGTTAGATGAATTATTATTATCTACAGTATTATTATCATTATTATTACTTAGAACTCCATTCTTATTAAGAACTAATATTACTAGTCCTATGATTACTACTACTAGTATAATAACGATAATTATAAATAAATTATTAGATTTATTATTTGTATTATTATTTTGAGGTATTTGAATATTTGGATTTATTCCTTGGGAATAATTATTATTTAATGGATTTGGATTATTATATGTACTATTCATAGTATTTGGTTCAAATTGATTATTCATCATTTGTGAATTTTGTTGATTATTTACCATATTGTTATTAATATTATTTTGAAACTGATTATTAGTATTGAAATTATCATTATTATTTACTACATTGTTTACTTGATTCATTTGATTATTTACATCATTATAATTCAAATTTGGATTAATAGTTTGATTCCCACAGAAAGGACATAAGGTTGTACCTTGTGGTAAATCATTCCCACATTTATTACATTTCATTTTTTTCTATCTCCTTATTTATTTATTTTTATTAATTTTGTTGACTGTATGTTACCATATATATCATATATATGAAATTGGGCATAATAATCTATATCATCATAAAACCCAGCTTTTCTTAGCTTTAATTTAGAAATTTCGGTAGATAGTCTAGCATTATATTCAGAGTAATAATCTCCATCTACTAAATCATCAAATCTATATGCTAAAATACTAAATGATATGTTTTCATAATCTTCTATATTTAATATCATGCTTTGCTCTACTAAATTGCTTTCTGATTGGTCAAATAATATTGCTAATCTTATTGTTGGAATATTATCTTTATATTCAAAATATATCTTTGCATAGTCTTGTGAAGAATATTTTGATAAAGTAGCATACGTTCCAAATACTCTTTCTGGTTGTATTCCTATTCCTGCTCTTTCTATTATTGATAAATATATGCCATTATCTTCAGCTTCATCATATATTTCTATAAAATCATTATCTAATTTAAGAGTTAATATATTATCTGTTAAAGTTAGATTTGTAGTACTATAAATAGGATAATATATATCACTTTCTGATTTCATATCAGCAGATACATAATCTTCTGATTTTATAAAAATATTACAAATAGTTGCGTAATAATCTTTTAACATTTCTTCATCAAGTGTAATTTTAATTTCTTTATTTTTATTTTCAGTTATTTTTTCATCCATATCTTTATTTAGAAAAGCAGAAGTTGCCTTAGCACTATTTCTTAAATTAGTTATTTTTTGAATAAAATTATAATATTTTTCATTGCAATTTAAATTTTTATAAATATTAAGGTAATACTTTTGATATGATTCATCTCCATTAAATGGAAAATATATTGCTAATCCATGTGAAGCATTAGTATCATTGCTATAATTATATACGATAGCTTCATCTATAGCTTTTAGTAGTTGTTTATTGCTGCTATTAGAATAATTACCCAATTTATCAATTAATGAATATAAATCCACTGTATCAAAACAAGAGCTAACATTAGATGCATATTGCAGTAAGTTTGCTCGTTCACTCAATATTTTTCTATAATTTGTATCCAAATCAATACTAGCAATAAATTCTTCTAGTAATTTATTAACTTCATCAATTTTTGATAAATCGATTATTGAATATGTTGTATTAACATAAGATAGATTCTGCTTTTTAATAAATTGTACATAACTTTTGATAAACTCTTCACCATATGCAGCTCCTGTTTTATTATTTACTTCATTAAGAAAATTAAGCACTGATAATCCACTTGCACCATAACTTACTTCCTCAGAGGCTACCAAATAATTAGCATAATCTTTAAAAATATTTGCTAATTCTATTGTTCCATTTAAACATGTCCTAAATAAAACAACATCTAATTTTTTTTCACTACTAAACCTACTATCTTCTAGTGCTTCTTTAAAATCGTTTAAACTTAAATTATCTTTTGTGAAGTCATCATATATAGCTCCGTCTATTGCTCCTCCATGGTCATATAATATTAAATTATAAGTATCAGCTTTATAATTATCATAACTGTAATTAAGAAAAGAACTTAATGTTTTAGAAGAACCCATATTTAATTTTTCGTAACTTTCAATCTTTTGAAATCCATTATTCTTAAGAATATATATAGCATTTTCATCATTTGATACAAAATTATGCCATTTTTCAGTTCCACCTGTATATAGTAATACGTTTATTTTTTCTAAATCTATTGATTCAGGTTCAATTCCGTTTAAATCAGAAGTTGCAATTGCATAATCACTTTCTAAGTTACTACCAACCATGTAAATCATTATAGTTGTTTTCCTTTGCTCTTTTTCAGTATCATCAACAATTAGAAAGCCCAATAAAATCGCAACTATACTAAGTAAGGAAATTATAGTAATTTTTTTACTTTTTTCGCTCATTAAAATTCTCCCTTCACTAAATTCTTGTTCCATATACCAAATATAATCCTTATTAACTTATTTTTTTCACTACAACTTGTCCTAATATTAAATCATAAAGTGTTTGTTTTTTCTTAGTACAGCACATTGTAATCATTGATATTAGAAAAAAATAAGCTGTTAAATATTTTAAAATCATTCTTCCAAAGCTTTGTCCTTTTGTTAGAAATTGATTATTCTTATTTAAAACATACATATTTTTTTTAAATTTTCCTTTTGAAGTATGTCTTTTAGACATTTCACCAAACATTGCATATAAGGGTTGTCCTAATAAAATAAGAAGAATAGGTACTACCATTTGTATAGTACTTAAAATTGTATATAAAGAATCTTTTTCTGCTTCATCTGCTCCTAGTAGAAGAATAAATTGCAATATTACAATTAATACATAAAAAACTATAGGCACCCATAATTTATATAATGTATCATATATAAATGCACTTATCCTTTCTCCAAATGTTGCATATCTAACTTGATTATCCATTTTCTCACCTCCCACTTAATAAATATAGATAATATAGTATTAAAAAATCTATACTAAAGAATATAGTCAAAAAACTATATTTTAGTATAGATTTTAATATAGCATAAATTGTTTATAAATCCCTTGTTTAATAGGGTATTTAATACCCCCCCCCCCTAGTAAAATAAGAGGTTTTGTTAACTTATAATTAATCATGCTATCACTCCCTATATTATGTATTAATAATATCATAATACAATATATATTGCAAGTGAAAATTTAATTTTTTTGTCGAATTATATCGAATTAAATATCATGTAGAGTGTAAATGCTATAAATATTATAAGTAATATAATACCATTTATTCTATCTTGTTTGTTTTTCTTTTCTGGTACTCCTACTATCATCGAGGTAAATAATCCTCCAAGTAAACCGCCTATATGAGCTGCGTTATCTACTCCACTTAGACAAAATCCTATTATTAAGTTAGTAACTATTAAGGGAATAATTTGACTTCTTAAGACATTACCTAAATATATACGATAATGATATCCAAAATAAAGTAATGCCCCCATTAAGCCAAATATTGCTCCACTTGCTCCTGCAGATATAGTATTATGTGAAAATACAAGTGAAAATAAAGATGCACATATAGCACTTATTATATAAATAATTATATATTTTATTTTGCCAAAGAAGTTTTCTACTTGAGTGCCTATTACATATAAACTATACATATTTATAAGTAGGTGAATAATACCAATATGTAAGAATGCACAAGTAAATAAACGATAATATTCATGATAAGAAATAGTTAAGACATCTACATTAGCACCAAAGTTAATTAGTGTAGTTATATCATTAGAACCATTACCAAATATATACATAAGTATAAATACAAATATACATATTGCTATAATACCATATGTAATTATAGGTTTTTTTACAGAAAATATTTTATCTAATTTTTTTGCTCTACTAGTATTACTATCATTAATTTCAGTAGTTATCTTAGCAAATAAATCTAATCCATTTTCTTTATGTTTAGTTTTATCTATAATATCTGGAAATACTTCCATAATACTATATTTCTTTAAATCAGACATTTTATGTAAGGATACATCTTCATATTTATCATCATTAATTAAATTAACATCTGGAGAAATATCTAAATATATATTTAATACTTTCATTTTTCTTGATAATGTTTTTACTTTTAATTTATTGACTACTTGTTTTACTTTAAATTTATCAAAAGATAATTGTTCATCATTATGAATATAGTGCATAACTATACGAACAACTTTATATGGATTATCTAAGTTTTCTAACCAAATTTCATCTGTAACACCATGAAGTACAATAGGATTATAATTGTTTTCTGTAACAAAATAATGAATTAGTTTCATTGTTAAAACATCCATTTTATTAATTACAATTTCATTATTCATAAAATAACACCTCGCATAATATTATATAATATTTAATAAAATAAATAAAGGAGTTTGTATGAAAAAAATATTTTCTTATTTGATATATATATTTCCATGGTATATTTTTATTTATATTTTATTTATTTATAATAAACTAACTATATATAAAACTCTTATACTATCTACATATATTATTCTAAATTTTCCTATTAGTTAT
Source organism: uncultured Muribaculaceae bacterium (assembly GCA_964616645.1). Lineage (GTDB taxonomy): Bacteria > Bacillota_I > Bacilli_A > RF39 > UBA660 > JAEDMO01. The sequence continues at coordinate 7,374 of CAZTUM010000028.1, forward strand.
TCTATATTAAATACTATATATAAATCTAAATTATATTATAAGTTATTAGTATTTATTAATTATATATTATATCAAGCTTTATTACTTAATATTTTTTATAATAAAAATAATATGATAATATTTATAAATTCTACTAGCTTATTTATTTCATCACTATACTTATATGAAGCATCTTATAATATAGATAGTAAAAATGCTCATTACTTACTGCCTTTTATTATATTTAGTTTAATATCTTTATTTATAAGTTTAATCGTTGTTTTTATACAGGTTTAATATATTATTAAATTCTATCGGAGGATTTACTTTAAACTCCATATAAGTATTTTTAGTAGGATGAGTAAAGCCTAATGTATAGGCATGAAGCATTTGTCCAAATTCTTTTGAAATTACTTCTTTAGGATTATATACTCTATCATTTATGATAGGGTGATTAATGTATTTTAGATGTACTCTAATTTGATGTGTTCTACCAGTTTCTAAACTACATTCTATTAATGTGGATTTTTTATATCTTTCTAGTACTTTAATATGAGTAATAGCTTTTTTACTATTTAAAGAAGTTACTGTCATTTTCTTTCTATCTTTAGTATCTCTTCCTATTGGGGCATCTATTGTTGCTGTATCCTCTTTTATCACTCCACTTACTAAAGCTAAATATTTTCTATTAGTTTTATTGTTTTTTAATTCATCTTGAAGTGATATATGTGCTTTATCATTTTTTGCTACAACTAAGAGTCCTGAGGTATCTGCGTCTATTCTATGAACGATACCTGGTCTAAATTCTCCATTAATATTACTTAAACTATTAGAATAATTAATTAGTGCGTTAGCAAGGGTACCATTATAATTGCCATTCCCAGGATGTACTACCATCCCACTAGGTTTATTAATAACTAAGATATCATTATCTTCATATATAATATCAAGTGGTATATCTTCTCCTTTTAATTTATACTCTTCTTCTTCTTTTTCTATAATATTTATAACATCATTAATATGTAGTATATAACTATTTTTACATTTATTTTTATTTACTAAGATATATCCTTCTTTTATTAATTTCTGTATCTTACTTCTTGATATGTTTAATTTATCTATCAAATAATTATCTATTCTTTTTCCTTCTTCTAAGACTACTATTTCCATCATTTATGCTCCTTCTTAATCATATTAAATAGCATGAGTATTGCTCCAATTACTATATAAGTATCCGCGAGATTAAATATAGGATAGTTATAGTTAAATATTTTAAAGTCTAAAAAATCTATTACATATCCATATATAATTCTATCTATTAAATTACCAGTGCTACCTGATAGTATTAGTATTAAAGATATCTTATCAATCTTATTTAGATTATTATAATTATTTTTAATATATATAGTTAATAATATTATAACTAATATAGCAAGAAATATAAATATTATACGTCCTCCTTTTAAGAGAGAAAATGCTGCTCCAATATTTTTAGCATACGTAATATTAAAGAAGTTAGATATAATACTAATACTATCATATTCATATAAATTAGTACTAACTAATATTTTACTAATTTGGTCTATAACTATTAATAATACTGATAATATTAATATAAGCATAATATTCCTCCCATAATAAAGTCAAGTATTTTAATACAAAACTTTATAAATTTTTATTAT
>CAZTUM010000029.1:0-7483 GCA_964616645.1 uncultured Muribaculaceae bacterium
TTATAATAATTATAACAAGAAATCTTTGCGAAGAAAATTTATTCTATTTTACTGATTTTGTTGAAAAACTGTTGACAAATTTAAAATATTTATGCTATAATTTTTGTTGTCGATGGGGAATTAGCTCAGTTGGCTAGAGCATCTGCCTTGCACGCAGAGGGTCAAGGGTTCGAGTCCCTTATTCTCCACCATTTTTATTTTATAGTCGGAAAGTGGCTCAACTTGGCAGAGCATCTGGTTTGGGACCAGAGGGTTGCAGGTTCAAATCCTGTCTTTCCGACCATTTTTTTATTATAGTAGTAAATTAATATTTTATTATGAATATTATTTAATTATTTTTATTAATGTATCGTAGGTTTTGAAATATTTATTCCTACTTTTTTTATTTTTTGTGGTACAATTATTATAGTAAGGAGAGGATAATTTGAGATATATTATAATTTGTTTATTTGTATTTTTGTTATGCGGGTGCAATTCGGATAATAAAGCTGATTTAGAAAATGTTGATATTTCTATTGATAATACTCCTATTATTGATTGTCATATTCAATCTATAGATGATAATAATAGATGTGATATTTATTTTGAAGATGGTGTTGTTAGTAAGATTTTGTTTACTAGTACTTTTTCTAATTATGATGATGTTAATGATGTTAAGAGTGAACTTGAAGCATATTTTGATAATGTCTTAGTTAATGATTTAACTATATCTTTAGAGATTAATAGTTCTAACGATAAGTATTCTGAATATATTGGCATGGATAGAGAAAGTATCGGATTTATATGTAGATAAATTTTATATTTTATCTAAGTTATCCGATACTTTTTGATAATCTATTATGTTAAAGAAGTTTTCTATATAACTATTTCTATCATTTTTATATTTTAAGTAATAAGCATGTTCCCATAAATCTATTGTCATTATTGGTGTTAAATCATATGAATATGGTGTATCTTGATTTGATGTTGATATTATTAATAAGTTATTATTTTTATCTACAGTTAAGAAAGTATAACCACTTCCTTTTAAACTAGATGCTGTTTTAATAAATTCTTTTTTAAAGTTATCATAATTACCATATTTATCATTAATTTTATTTAGAAGTGTATCTGTTGGATAATTATTTTGGTTATTACTCATGTTAGAAAAATATAATTCATGGTTAAGTACTCCTCCTAAGTTATATAAAATGTCTCCTCTTTTATCTAAATTAAAAATATCAATATGTTTTACTAGTTCTTCTTTTGAATAACGATAATCATAGTTTTCTTCTTTTAATAATTCATTTAGTTTATTTAAATAATTTAAGTAATGTTTATTATAATGAATATTAATAGTTTCATCATCTATATATGGACTTAGAGTGTTATACGCTAGTGGTTTTGGGTTATACATATTTAATCACCAATATATTGTATGTCTTTTGTATTACTGTTAGTACTTTTTTCTAAATAATATATAGATAATGATATTAATAGACCTCCGATTATGTTACCTAGAGTTACTGGAATTAAATTTAATTTAAATATATTACTTATAGTTATATTGCTAATATCAATAGTACCAGTGTAAGTATTGGTTAGTTTAGTTAGGTATGCTACGTTTAAATGGTACATATTTGCTATGCTATGTTCTAAACCCATTATTACAAAGATAAATACTGGTAAATAAGCTAAAATTATTTTTGATTTATCATCTTTTGCAGTAGTAGATAAGTATATCGCGGATACTACTAATATATTGCACATAATTCCTAATGTAAAAGCATGCGTGGTTGTTAATGATAATTTATTTGAAGCTATTATATATATATTATCTTTAAAATTATTTATAATTGGTGTATTAGTTACTAATAATGCTATTATTAGAGTTCCTATGTAGTTTCCAAGATATACTATTATTAGATTTATTAATAGCTTTTTAATAGTTATTTTTTTATCTATAGTAGGGATTATTAATAAGATGTTACCTGTAAATAATTCTGTTTTAAACATTACTACTAATATTAGTCCAATTGGAAATACTATTGCTGATAATAATCTTGATAGGCTTATATTATTAATATTTGCACTTACAATCATCATAGTTAAACTAGCAAATGAAATAAATATTCCTGATAAAATGGCACTTATAAATGTTTTTATATATGGTTTATTTGTTTTATTAATTCCTAATTCCATATATTTATTTAATCTATCCATATTACCACATCCTCATATTTAGAATATCAAATACAAATGGTACTGTCAAGTATTAATTATTGCTTATTTGATAGAATATTATATAGTTTTAAATTATTTTTTACTCTTTCATTATCTTTGTCTATTTCTAAATATTTATTGGCATAATATATTGCTTTATCTAAATTATTTATATAATAATTATTAATACTTAATAAGTCATATATATATTTATCTAATGTAAATATTTCATTAATATAACTTTTATATTCTTTATTTTTTGTAAGAGCTAATTCTAATAAGTCAACTGATAAATAATAGTTTTTTAAATCACTTTCTAAAATAGCTAATTCTACTAGAGGTTCTCTTAGATTAGGTGTTTCTAATATTGCTTTATGATACCACATCCTAGATTCATCTATTCTGTTTAATTTTGCATAACTTCTACCTATAAATCTCATCGAGGCACTTCTTTCATCTTTCCATGTAGCTGTTTTTAAATTTAAGTGTTTTATTAATGTATCTATACATTTATTCCATTCTTGGTGAAACATATATTCTCTACCTAGGTAATGCATAGAACGGTCATCATCTGGTGACTCTAATACTGATAATTCTAATAATGGTAAGTAACTATTTCTACTTTTTGTTGTATCTGGATAATGATTTAGAATAATTTTATCTGTTGTCATTTTAATTTCTTTTTTATCTCCTAAATAATTTAATATCTCATGTACTGGATTAACCCATTTATATAGTTTCCTAGAGTGAATTTTATCTGTATAAAAACTAACTAGTGGAGTATTTTTTTCATCTAGTTTCCAATTATAGGTATATAGTAGTCTATTTAGAGACTTATCCCAAATTTGTTCTAGTTTTTCTCTCCAACCTGGTATGAATACTTCATCTAAATCTGTACATACACAAATATCAGTATCCTCTGGGACTAAATCTAATGATTTATTTCTTGCTACATCAAATCTCCATGGAGTTATTATATCTTGTGTCACAAATATTCCTTGTTTTTTTAATAATTCTACTGTATTATCGGTACTACCTGTATCTAATACATATATTTCATCTGCTTCTTGCATAGATTTTGCCCATTTATTTACATATTTACTTTCATTTTTACAAATTGCATATACACAAACTTTATATTTATATTTAGACATATTATCATCCTCTTTCTTTTCATTTTATGTTTAATATTATTTATCTATGTAATTAAAATTATTGATTTACATATTTTTACATATTTTAATGATATTTATTTGATAATTTATATTTATAATGATTTATGTGTGGAGGTGATATATGAATAGATAGAATTTATTATTAAAAAGTGATATACTATAGGTGGAGTGTGAGATTGTGTATAATATAGCAGTTGTTGAAGATGAAAAGGATTTAAATAATCTTATTTGTGTTTACTTAGAAAAAGAAGGATATAATGTTACTTCTTTTGTAGATGGTAAAACAGCTTCCCTTAATACTGGTAATAATTTTCATTTATGGATTTTGGATATTATGTTGGGTGATGATATTAGTGGTTATGATATCATTAAAAGTATTCGTAAGGAAAATGATGTTGTTCCAGTTATATTTACTTCAGCTAGAGATAAGGATTTAGATAAAATTATTGGGTTAGAACTTGGTAGTGATGACTATATTACTAAGCCTTATTCACCTAAAGAGTTAGTTCTTCGTGTTAATAATATTATTAAGAGAGTATATAAAAATGATTTAAATAAATTGTTATGTGATGGATATTCTATTAATATTGAGAAAAGAATTGTTACAGATGATGATAAAGAGATTAATCTTACTACACTAGAATTTGATTTACTTAAAATGTTTATTACAAATAAAAATAAATCATTTTCAAGAGATGATATTTTAAATAATATATGGGGTGCTAATTATTTTGGGACTGATAGAGTTGTAGATGATTTAGTAAGAAGACTTAGAAAAAAAATGCCTAGAATTAATATTAATACAATATATGGATATGGGTATAGGTTATCATAATGAAAGCTAACAGGATTAAAGAACAAATCTTTCTATTACTAATCGTTATTATCGCTATTATCGCAATATCTTTGGGTTATTTTTTGCCTAAAACATTACTGCCTATATATGAGAAAAACATTTACTATTATTTAAAACAACCTCTTAGTTTTGTTGAAAATAATATTAATAGTAGTGTTAATCTTGATACGGAAGTTGCGTATTTGTATGTCGATGAAGATACTGTTGTTGCTTCGGAGAATTTTAATCAAGTAATTGATTTAGATGATGTTCCTGATTTTATTGATATGGTAAAAGGTAATGAGTATGGTAAATTTTCTTATAAGAAAAAAATATACTATTATGCAACATCTAAAACTCCTAAGAATTTAAAAATAGCAATTACTAATAATAGTTATATTATTTATATGAGAAAAAATATTTTAGAAGCTATTTTACTTGTTGTTGGACTTACATATATAGTAGTAGCGGTTCTACTTTTCCTTTGGTCAAATAGTTTACTTAAAAAAATTAAGAAATTAAAAGAGAAAGTAGAAAATATTAATAATGAGAATTATGACCATAGTATTAGTTTGACTGAAGATGATGAGTTATATTCTTTAGATAATGCTATTTTGTCTATGAGTTTGTATTTAAAGGAGCAGGAAGAGTATAAGAATCAAATGTATCAGAATATATCACATGATTTTAAAACCCCTATTACCGTTATGAAGTCTTATATTGAGGCTTGTGAAGATGGTGTTGAATCTACTGATAAGGCATTAGAAATTATTAAAGAACAGTTAAATAAATTAGAATTAAAAGTTCACTCCTTATTATATTTAAATAAAATAAATTATATTAAAGACAAGAAAGACTTTCTTAATGTTATGTGTGATGTTACTCCCATATTAGATGTAGCAGTTAGTAAGTTTAAAATGTCAAGGCCTGATGTAGAATTTAATGTCATTTTAGATAAAAAACAAACAGTATTTAGGGGTAGTGTTGATATGTGGGAAACTGTTATTGATAACATTATTGGCAATTTTGTACGTTATGCTAATAAAAATATAACTATAACAGTTAAATCTGGTAAAATTATTTTGTTTAACGATGGTCCTAATATTGATAAAAATGTAATGAATAATATTTTTACTCCTTATGAAAAGGGAGTAAAGGGTATATTTGGTTTAGGACTTTCCATTGTTAAGAAAACACTACATTTGCTTAATTATGATGTGATTATCAAAAATGAGAAAAATGGTGTAAAATTTATAATCGTTGATAAAAAGCCTGTATGATATATGTCATATGGCTTTTTTTATGGATTTGTATCATAAAATATAGTATAATCTTATTAGAAGGATTTGTTGATAATGAAAAGGAAAAAGATAAAGATTAAATGGGATAATGTAATATCCGCGGGTGGTATATTAGTGTGTTTTATAATTATACTTGTTATAACTATTAATATTTTTAGGTTATATTTGGATAAGAAGCATACTAAAGAGCAAATTAGTAATATTTTAGATATAGTTAATATTGAATATGTTAAAGATATAGAAAATATTGTTTATAATGATGATAATAATAATTTAGATTTTATTGATGTAGAACTTTCTTCATTAAAAGATATTAATAATGAAACAGTTGGTTGGATAGACATTAGTGGTACTTCAATTAGTGTTCCATTTGTTCAACATAGTGATAATTTATATTATTTAACTAAATCTTTTAATAATAAGAAGAATATATTTGGTTGGATTTTTTTAGATTATAGAAATAGTTTTTTGACTGATGAATATAATAAGATAATATATATGTATAGTGATGTTTTAGATAGTACTTTTGATAGTATTAAAAATGTTTTTAATAATTCTTGGTATAAAGATGATGATAAAATGATTAGAATTTCTAGTGAATATGAGAATAGTATTTGGGAAATTTTTAGTGTATATAGAGTTCCTATTACTGATGATTATTTGAAGATATATTTTGATAGTGATTTAGATTATGAGAATTACTTAAATAAAATAGTTGATAGGAGTGCATATAGTTTTAATACTATAGTTAATAAGAATAATAAAATAATTACTTTTTCTACTCATTATAATAGTAAGGAAGACTTAGTAATACATGCTAAATTAATTAAGAAGATGACTAAATAAATCTTTTTTTTACTTAGTGGTAATAGTTACTACTCTATTATCACTTGTAGTTACTGTTCCCGTTACAAAAGATTCTCCAGAACTTCCTTTTATTATGTAATTCCAATCAAACTCTCTTCCTGTTAAATTATATATTGTTGTTAAATTAGGATTAGAACCACTATTAGATATAAAAGCGGATATTTCTATTCCCTTAACATTACTAGGTATTGTTACTTCTGTTAAATTACATCCTTGAAAAGCATGATCACTAATATATGTTACATTATTTGGTATTATTATATTTGTTAATTTATCGCCAGCAAAAGCATGAGTTTCTAATCTTGTTACACTATCTGGGATTTCTATTTCTGTTAAGCCCATACTACGAAAAGCAAAAATAGATATCGTTACAACACCATTAGGTATTACAGTTGTTTTACAACCTACAACTAATGTATTTGTAGAAGTCTCTATTATGGCATTTGAATTATCTCTACTATCATATACAGTGTTATTTTTATCTACTACAATACTTGTTAATGTAGAGTTGCCATGAAAAGGTGAAGCTCCAATATATGTAACACTACTAGGTATATATATACTGGTTATGTTATTTAAAATAAATGCTTGAGCTTCTATTGTTTCTACACTATCTGGGATTTCTACTTCTGTTAAACCCATTTTATAAAAAGCATGTATACCTATTCCTGTAACTGTATTTGGTATTACAGTTGTTTTACAACCTACAACTAATGTATTTGTAGAAGTCTCTATTATGGCATTTGAATTATCTCTACTATCATATACAGTGTTATTTTCATTAACTTCAATGCTTGTTAAATATTCGTTACCATAAAAAGCTTGTTGTTCTATTTTTGTTACACCAGATGGTATGACTACACTTGTTAAATTGTTATTTGAAAAAGCAGAAGAACCTATTGTTTTAATGTTACCTCCTAGTATTAGAGTAGTTGTTTTGTTATTCCTAAAAGCAAGCTTACCTACCCCTTCTACACTATCTGGTATTATTATACTTGTTAGCTTATTGTATTCAAATGCACATTCCCCAATTGATGTAACAGTATTAGGTATTACTACACTTGTTAGGTTGTTTTCTTTAAACGCGGAAGCACCTATACTTT
>CAZTUM010000030.1:0-7172 GCA_964616645.1 uncultured Muribaculaceae bacterium
GCTACTTTATTTTTTAGACAAATTATTTTAAAAATAGGTACAAACGAAAAAATTTATTATATAATAAATAGATTTCCTAAAAATAAATGAACAAAAATTAAAAAAGTATGTTATACTTATAATGGTGGTAGTCTATGAAAAAAATAACGTTGTATCTCTTGGGAATAATCTATATTATATTAACAGCGGTAATAACAGTGTTTTTACTTTCTAAAAACGAATATAATTTAACCGAAATAAATGATAATACATACTATGTAGTAACAAACGATAATAAGAAATATAATAAAGGAGATTTACTTTTAATAAACCATAATAATTCTAACAAAATATCTAAAGGAAAATATATCTTTTATTATAATACTTATACTAAAAAGATGCAGGTTGATATTGCCAAAATTAAAGAGACAGAAATAATCTCTGAAACAGAAACTACATATTTATTAGATAATGATGCCTATATTTCTAGTGAATATGTAATTGGTAGTACAGATTTAGTAAAAGTAGTTCCTATAATAGGCTATCTTATAATGATATTAGAATCTACATGGGGATATCTAATATTTATAGTATTGCCATTATTTATAATGTTTTTATATGAAATACACTCAATTATAAAAGAAACTAGAAAGAAGTAACATGAGAAAACAAAAAATTAAAAAACGCAATACTATATTTAGAAGAATTAAAAACATGATAATAAGTAGAAAAAAAATACTAATTATTATAGGTGTAATTATAGTGCTAACAACCTCACTGAGTATAACTTATGGGAGATATATTTATATTGAAATAAGAAATTTTTATTTATCTAGTAAAAACTTTTATTTTAACAGCGATAAGTTAAAAGATACCATGGCGAGATATCAAATTGACAACTGGTCAGGAGTAGACTCATTTAATATAACAATTAATTTAAATAGTATAAAAAATAATAATATAGCATCTGAAAGTGATATTACCTATGATATAACTTTTAATTGCTCTGATAACGTAACATGTACAACAACAAAGACAAGTGGTACCATATTATCTTCAAGTAATACAGATTACTTTACTGTAACAATAACTCCAAATAAAGCTCTTTTAGAAAACGATAAAGTAACTATGTATATAGAGGCAAATGCTACATCACCATATACTAAAACAATAAGTGCATTTTTTACAATAAACATAGGGATACCTGGACTATCTTATGAAATATCAGATATAGCAAATAGAGCCTATTTATTACTAAATATAACTAATACACTAGATTATTATAAAGTTTTAACTTCTTTTGATAATTATCAAGAAGGAGATAAAATTGATATAAATACATATTTAAATTTATCTGATGAAGATAAATCAAAATGTGCTTCTGCGATAATAACCCTTAATTTTGAACCTAACACAGTCATTTTAGATATGACAAGTAGTGCTTATTTAAAATCAACAAATATAACTACAACTACAATAAATAACTATGAATATGTAAATCAGATTTCTTTTAAAATAGATGCACTATCCAGTGAAGTAGTTAATTTTTATAAAAAAGATACATCAAAAGATTATACTTACCCATTTACAAATAATAATTCTATCATAAATGTATCCTATGAAATATAGAAAGGAAATAGTATGAGTCGTAATGTAGTAAATGATTATATCAAAATATCTAAAAAGAACATAAAATCATATATAAAACTAGTTATGGGAAATAAATACAACAATATGATTTTTGAAAAATTAATAAATAAATATATTAATACAAGATATTATGATATGTATGAAAGAATAAGAGAAAATGAAGAAAAAAACATCAATTATTATCTTAAAGAAACATCATTAAAATTAATTGAAGAAAACCCTAAAAATGAAGAAACAGTAAAATTAATGTTTGGATTATTTCATTATATTTTATATTTTGATGATGTAAAGTCTACTGAATCACTTGAATCCCTCGTGGATAAATTAAAACAATACATAAATAATAATATAAAATATGATTTTTCAAAAGAACAATTAATAAATATAATAAAGACTGATAAACAACTTAAAGAAGAATATATATCACTTTATAAAACTCCCTATTTCCATATAAATAAGACAAAAACCAACATAAAAAATTTATATAATGTAACATCTACATACGAAATTAAGTTTCCTAAACTTTATAGTGAATATGCTATAGAAAAAGTATCTAATTCAAAAATTATTAAAGAAGATAGACAAATGATAGAATATTACTTAGTAAGTATAGATTTATTAAATAAAATTATTGATAGTAATTTTAATATTAATTATTTAGTAAATTTTGATATAAAAATCAAAGAAAAGAAAACTAAATGGGCAAGAATGTTAAATATTATTGATTGTGAAATAGTAAAAGAACATCTAAATTTTAAAATTAGCTATCAAGATTTTATAGAAAATCAAAATATTATTAAAGAATTAATACATCAAGGATATCACTTTGCATTAATAATAGATGATAGTTATACCAAAGATTTAACTCAAGATAATACTTTAGTAATATTTACGTACATAATAGTACATGAAAATAAAAAACTATACAGAGGAATAAAAAATATTGTAATTATGTAAAAGAGGTGAAGTATGAACACATTTTTTAGATTTCTATATGAATTTTTACTACAATTTTTTAAAGGTTTCATAACAATTATTAAAGGTATAATAAATGGAATAAAAGAAGTATTTACAATAAGCAATTATATAAAGATAATAAATTTTTATAAAGAAGACTTTTCAGGACCAGAATGGCTATTTGTATCATTAGCAATTTTAATAGTAATAATAATAACATTTGCCATAGTATTTTTAATATATTTAATAATAAAAAAATATATAAGATTTAGAAAAACAATTGTAGAACAAGAAAATTTATTAGAGGAAGTAGCCACGTTAAACAATGAAGTAGCTAATTTAGTACAAGAAAAACAAGAAATACTTGCGATGAAAGTATCACACTTAGGTATTAAACCAAACGAAGAAGAATTAAATGATGATGATAGCAATCCACAAGATGCTACTCCAGAAGGAGAAGGGATACGTTTCCCTAAATTATATTCAATAGATGAAGAATTTAAAGATTATAAAATTCAAAATTATGGTAACAATTTTAACTTACCTGAATTAGTAGAATTATTTAGAAATTTTGCAGCTTCACAATTAAAATTATATTATAAGACAAATATGATAAGATTATTTATCTCTGCTCTTGCTTCAACAAAATTAGTAATATTACAAGGGATATCTGGTACAGGTAAAACATCACTAGCATACGCATGGGGAAAATTTCTAAAACATGACTCATGTGTTGCCTCTGTGCAACCTTCTTGGCGTGACCGTACAGAATTGTTTGGATATTTTAATGAATTTACCAAAAAATTTAATGAAACAGAAGTATTAAAAGAAATATATCAAGCAGGATATACAGATGATATATATACAGTAATCCTAGATGAAATGAACATTTCCAGAGTAGAGTATTATTTTGCAGAAATGTTATCTATTCTTGAAATGCCAAATCATGATGAATGGATTGTAGAATTAGTACCAAGTGCTTGGAAAAATGACCCTTTAAAAATACTAGATGGCAAATTAAAAATTGCAGAAAACGTATGGTATATAGGTACAATAAACAACGATGACTCAACTTTTATGGTAACAGATAAAGTATACGATAGAGCGATGCCACTAGATATTAATGATAAAGGAGAAGTATTTACTCCAGAAGAAATACCAGCACAAGATATTAATTATTCATATGTAAATAACTTATTTAAACAAGCGATGGAAAATAATACAATGAGTAAAGAAGTATTAGATAAAATAGAAGAAATGGATAATTATGTAATACAACACTTTAGAATAGCTTTTGGGAATCGTATTGTGATGCATATGAAGAAATTTGTACCAGTATATGTTGCATGTGGAGGTACAGAAGTAGATGGAGTTGACTACTTTATAGCAAGAAAAATACTTAGAAAATTTGAACAGCTAAACGTAGCTTATATAAGGGATGAAATAGATGGTTTTGTAGAATTTTTAAATAAAACATTCGGAGATAATGCTATGAAAGAATGTATAGAATACTTATTGAGACTTAAAAAATTATCTTAGGAGGAGTGCATGAGTAATTTAAATATTATAGATTTGTTTGAAAAAACTGATAATAATAAGATTAATAGCTTTAATAATAATATTAACTCTGAATTAAAAATAACTACTGATTATGATAAAGTAGAATGTAACTATGAATGGTTAGAAATAATGGAAGATACAATACAATATATTGATAATATATTAAGAAATCCTAATAGATTTATTGTAAATGAAGAAGATATAATAAAAATAGAGTTAGCAAAAAGAATAGGTGTTGAAAGTATAAAACATTTATCAAGAAACACTAACTTAATACAAGACTATAATAAAAAAACAGGAGATGTAAAACCGTCTAAAATATTAAATATTAATAAAGAAGAAAGTTTTAATACTTATGAAAATAGATTTATATATAGTCTAATACAAAATATGAAGACATATATCGAAATGAAAAAGAACACAACTATATTAGAATCTAAATTAAAAAACAATAAAAAACTTGAGTATAATGCTCAAACAAATATTGGTAAAGAAAAGGTTAATTTATCATTAAATTTAGATACTAAACTTAATACAACAATAAACAATAACGAAAAAGGAGATACACCAATAGAAGAAAGAATATCAAAATTAGAACTGAGAGTAAAAGATTTATGTACAAGTAAAGTCTATTTAGATTTAGCAAAGCAACATATTGCACTAGTAACCTCTCCAATAAAGAAAACTAATGTAATTTTAAAAAATGTAAATTTTCAATATGCAGTTAAATTATGGAATTATATACAAGAAAATGTTGATGATAACACTGCAAGAACAAAAAAACAAAAAAATTATACTGATAATGGTAAATTTAAAGAATACCTAGATGAGTCGTTCCTATTAAACTATTTAGTCGCTGATTCGATAGATAATGAAAACATAACAAAAGTAGAAAAAAACGAAATTACAGAAAAAATAGTAGGAAATATGGTACAAAAAGTAGTTGATTTAAACACAGATTTGACTGAGGAAGAATTAAAAAAAATAGTAACTAAACAATTTACTGTTATTAAATACAAAAGTATAGTAAGTGATAAAGAAATAACCAAAATATTTAGAGATAAAATAGAAAAATATTTTGATAAAATAGAAAATTTTAAAATATAGGGTGATAATATGAAGAAACTTTTAGAAAACAAAAAATTACATATTTTATTTATGATAGTTAAAGCAATAACTACACTATTTGTATGTATAATTGTAAGTATAATTTTTGTTCAAAGAGTTTCTAATAATAAAATTACACTAGGCGGATATAGCATATACACAATTATAACTGAAAGTATGAAGCCAAAGTATAATATAGGAGATATGATTATATCAAAAAAAATTGATGCAGATAAAATAAAACTACATGATGATATAGTATACATAGGAAAAGAAGGCGACTTCCAAGATAAAATAATAACCCACCAAGTTGTAGGTATAAAAGGAAACGGAAGTAACTTAACATTTGTAACAAAAGGTTTAGCTAATACCACAGAAGACCCTGAAGTAAAAATAGACCAAATATATGGAAAAGTAATATATAAAACGGTAATTTTAAGTGCATTATCTAAATTAGTAAATAATACATACGGATTTTACTTTATTATCTTTATTCCTTTTACAATTATGATATTTTTAGAAATATTAGAAATAATAAAAGATAAAGATGATATGAACAAAATTGGTGAATATGATGAAAAAGAAGAAAAATAAATTTATTTATATATTAAAAATAATTAGGAAAAGAGTTAAACCAAGAACACTCCTTCTATTAGCACTTACACTTACCGCGAACTCATATGCTTGGTTTATTTATACAACAAAAGTAAATAATGCAGTAGAAGCACACGTTAGGTCTTGGAACGTTAGATTTGACTTTGAATCTAGTGAGATATTAGAATATATAAACTTTAATGTAGATGATATGTATCCAGGCATGGAAGACTATGAAAATAGTATAAAAATCATTAACTCAGGTGAAGCAACAGGCAAAATTAACTATGAAATTATAAGGGCAAGAATAATAGATACTGTTTATGTAAATGATGGAGAAACAGTAACAACAAATAGCATTATTAATAATTTTAAAAATAATTATCCTTTTAAAATAATAATTGAAGTAACAAATGAAGAAATATCACCTAACGGTGGTGAAGAACAATTCAGTATAAAAGTCAAATGGGACTATGAAGCTGGTAATGACGAGCAAGATACTTATTGGGGTAATCAAGCATATGACTATCAACAAACTAATCCAGATAGTTCCATAATATCACTAGAAATTAAAATATCGGTTATTCAAGCATAAAAAAATTAAAGATAGAGATTTCTTTAATTTTTTAATTGTACAAAATTTAAAGAGACCATAACAACACCCTTACAATCAGAATCAGAGGTAGCTAAAGTATCATCATTATTATCCATTGTCTGTGATTCATCATCAATCCATTCAATATACATCCTAATATTAGTTAAATTTATATTATCTGCATATAAAACAGTATTACTAATAGTATTATCTTCAAGTGTTTCAATATCTCCATCATTTAAAGAATAACCAGTAACAATTAAATCTTTAACACAACTATCATTTGGTACAGAAGGAGTAATCGTATACGTAAAAGACACATCAACATCAGTAGAATCAATAATAATATCAAAGTATCCAGAAGATGTAGGTGCAATAACTCCAGGTTTAATATGCTCATTTTCTATCAAAACAGGAGTAATATTTCCAGAAATAGAAGGATTATTTCTAATATCTTCATCATTAACTAAAATTCTCCATCTAGCAATATTTAAATTAGTTCCCCCCTCTGCAGTATTTATATATTTTGCATATGTACTGCCTATCGTCCATAAGCAAACAAACACTCCAAAAAAGGCCATTAGTAAAATAATATTTTTCTTCTTTTTCATTACCTCACCTACTATTAGAAAAATTATATCATAAATACATTGACATTTCAACTTATATTAATTGAAATTTTTTCGTTTGTACCTATTTTTAAAATAATTTGTCTAAAAAATAAAGTAGC
>CAZTUM010000031.1:0-7151 GCA_964616645.1 uncultured Muribaculaceae bacterium
AAATAAAGGGATTGTGAGTGTTTTTTACGCCACAACTGACAAACTCAAGATTATAGCAAATTTAAAAAAATTAGTCAATACCTTTTCTACTATAATTAACATATAAACCAAAGTAAATCAATACTAAAACAATACAAAAAATAATTTATATGTGTTAACTATCTATTAATTATCACCTATTAATACATCTACAATATTAATAATACCTTCAATACCTTCTTTAAAATATGTAGTAATTTTACTACTTATATTACTACAAGTAGTAGTTAAATTATTACGATAACTAACTTCTATATCTTCTAAATATTTTTTAGTATCTATAGTTTTACCTTCTTGTAAATCTTTCTCAAACTCACTAATTGCCTCGCTAGTAATTATAGCTTTTTTATGTTCTAAGACATCATAATAGCCAATGGTATCAGCATAATATAAAGATAAAAATAATATTATTAATATAATTATAATAAATTTTAAATACTTATTCATTACGTACCTCCTACTAACTGTTTTATACTACTGCTTAATACTTCCAAGGTATTTAAAACTTCTTCAATATTATTTTCAATTCCTCCTAATTCAATTAAAATTACGTTAGGGCTTATATCTTGATTATATATTCCATCTACTCCCTTGCCTTCTTTTTTATAAATACCACGAGATAGATTAGGATACTTACTAGTAATAATATTATTTAATTTATTCGCAGTGTCTAAATTTTTTTGATAATTATCATGTTCAAGCCCTACAACAAACATAATTTTAGCATAATCTTTACCATCTATAGTTACACTAGTATACTTACTAGATACAGAATCTCTATGTAAATCTATAAAATATTCAATAGAATTATACTTACTTTTCTTATCTAAAATTAGTAATCTACTAGCTTTATATGATGAGGAATAATCCCAATTATTAATCTGTAAGAAATTAGTTATATTAGTATCTTCTACTATGGTAGATATACCTAAATTATTTAACTTCTCTTTAAGAAGATAAGATACCATTAAGACATTAGGAGTAATATTATATATTTCTAAATTAGAATTATTATAATTTTCTAACTGATGAGTATTATATATATAAACAATAGGATTATCAACATCTATATTATTAGGGTCCTCCATATAAAAGCTAATTTTCTTTAACTCTTCTAAGTTACTATAATCATCAGCATATACTCCAGTTAATTTATTATTATCTTGTTTAGTATTAAAACTTTTAGATAATATAGTAGTAGGTTTAGTTATATCTATTTTAGATATAAACTTAACTGTACTATTTACTATTTCAACTATTTTATATGTTGGTATACTTCTATATGGACTAGATGATGATAGATAACTAATAAATTTAGTATTATTTAAATTATCTTTCATACTATAATAGAAAGTATATACAAAAGATAGATATATTAAAATTAAATATAATATATACTTAATTTTAAACTTCTTCTTATTTTTAAGCCTTAGTTTCATAATATCACCACTTTTATAAATTATATAATATAGATATAGTAAAAAAAGTCGTTATTTAGATAATATATTATAATTTATTAAATATAGGTGAAAGTTATACATTTTTTTAGTAAAAAGACATATCTTATAATGAAAAATAAAGAAGGGGTGGATTATATGTGTAATAACACTGATAATAGAAATTGTGAAAATTGTATCGCGGATATTCTAAAAGTTATATACATCTTACAACAAAGTGTATGTCCTAGTGAGTGCTGTTTAGAAAGTTGTGACAGAGGTTTCTTAGGTCAAAATTGTTCTACACTGTTAAATACTAGACCAGTAATGTTATATACTAGCAGTGGTAATGGAACTCCATGGAGTATGCCTATTACTAGAACATCTACTGGTACTACATCTAGTGTATTTAGATTAGAGAAATTAGACGGTTGTTGTGCTACATTTAGAGTATTAGAAACTAATCCAGATTCAGATTCTCAATTTCCATATGTATCAACAAATTCAATATTCACTATGAACTTAAACTGCATATGTTGTCTTAGATGTTTAGATGATACATATGTAGATACATTATAAAAAAAGACTACCTAATGGTAGCTTTTTTTAATTATCTCTTAAAATTGCATTATATTTTTTTGAAACAGTATCTATAATTTTATTAAATAACGTGTTAACATAACTATCAGTAAGAGTCTTAGTACTATCAGAAAAAGTAAGTGAAATAGCAAGTGATTTCTTACCAGGTTCAATGTTTACTCCTTTATAAACATCAAATACTTCTGCGTTAGTAACAATCTTACCCCCCTCTTTTAAGATAGTATTAATAATATCTTCTGACTTTATAATATCATCTACAATAAATGCCATATCTTTTTTAATACTAGGATATTTATTAGGTTCAATGTATTTAATACCCCTAGATTTCTTATTATATAATTTAGTTAATGATAATTCTATTACATATATATCATCTAAGATAAAGTTAGGATGTAGTTTACCAAAATATCCAATACCTTCATTATCTATTAATACTTCACAAGATACATAAGGATGTAATTGTGAAGGGATTAGAGAAGTTACTTCATATTTAGTACGTTTACTTAACCCAAGATAATTAATTATTGATGAAGTTATTCCTTTAGCTACATAAAAGTCTACTGGAATATTAATATGCTGCCAATTATTTTTTAAAATACTACCTTTAAGTAGGATACCAAGTTTTAATTCTTCATTTTCTAATTTTGAATAAGTATTTGCAATTTCATAAATATGTATATCAGATACATCTCTAAATTTATTATATTCATAAACATTTAATAATGAAGGAATAATACTTTGTCTTAAATATTCTTTTTGATTTGTTAAAGGTTTTTGTACTTTAATTAAACTATCATGATAATAATTAAATAATGATGCTTGATTCTCACTAATAAGTGTATGAGTTCTAACTTCATCAAGCCCTAAAGTACGTATAAATTTAGATATATCTTTACGATATTTTACTTTATTATCATACCCTCCTATAACTCCAATACCAGGAAGAGGAAGAGGATGTATATTATCATAACCATATAAACTACCAACTTCTTCGATTAAATCTTCACTAATAGATACATCCATTCTTCTATTTGGAATTGTTACTATAAATGTATCATTATCTAAAGTATATGGAAATTTTAATCTATTAAATTGATAAGATATTTCATCAGTAGTTAGATTAAGTCCAAGTACACTATTAATCTTATTAGTAGTTACTGTTTGTATTTTACTTTGTTTATCAATAACATCATAAGTAAATAGCTTACTTGTAATAACTGCATCTGCATATTTTTCTAATAAATGACAAGCTCTTTCCATAGCTAAATAAGTATATTCATAATTAAGACCTTTTTCATATCTTAAAGAAGCTTCACTTCTTAGTTCTTCTCTAATCGAAGTATACCTTACATTATATGGATTAAAAATAGCACTTTCAATTAATATATTTTTAGTATTTAAATCTATATCACTATTTAATCCTCCCATAACACCTGCAAGACATATAGGTTTATTACCATCTGTAATAACTATATCAGAAGAATGTAGAATATGAGTATTTTTATCTAAAGTTATTAACTCTTCTTCTTCATTAGCATTACGTACTAAAATAGTATCTCCTACTTTATCTTTGTCAAAAAAGTGAAGAGGTTGTCCATATTCTAACATAATATAGTTGCTAATATCTACGACATTATTAATAGGACGCATACCAGCATGTATAAGTCTTTCTTGAATAAACTTTGGAGATGGTTTTATAGATACATTTTTTACTACTTTAGCTAAATATAGAGGACATAATTCTGTATCTACTTGTAAATTAAAGGTTATATCTTCATCATGAGGAGTATAATCAACATCAGGTAACTTAACAGGTTTATTTAAAACCGCTGCTACTTGATATGCAAATCCTAAATGAGATAGACAATCATTACGGTTAGGATTTAAATCTAATCCATATACAACATCTCCTATTTCTAAATACTTATTTGCATCTTCTCCAACAGGAGCATCATCTGGAAGTTCTAAAATACCTTTCTTATAAGTTTCTTCTGTCTTTTCTTCTAAACCAATTTCATATAAAGCACAAATCATTCCGTTAGATTCTACACCTCTAATAGTACTAGATTTAATAGTAACATCATTAGGAAGGATTGCACCTGGTAAGGCTACTATAACTTTTAGTCCTTCTTTCACATTAGGTGCACCACATACAATTTGAGATTCATAATTACCAAAAGATACAATACATACATGTAAATGGTCACTATCAGGATGCATACTAACAGATTTAATTTCACCAATTACTAGATTATTTATAAATGTATCTTCATATACCTCAATATTAATTCCTGATTTAGTTATACGTGTTTGTAAATCTTTTAAGTCAACATCAGTTAAATCAACATAATCATTTAACCAATTAGTACTAATCTTCATCATGCTTACACATCCTTTCTTTGAAATAATTCATTACTTCTTAAATCATTAGTATATAATACTCTTAAATCGTTAATTCCATACTTTAACATCGTCATTCTCTCAACACCAAATCCAAATGCAAATCCAGTATATAAAGATGTATCATATCCACAATTTTTAAGTACATTAGGATGAACAATCCCTGCTCCACCTATAGTTATATAACCAGTATTTTTACAAACAGGACATCCTTTTCCTTCACAATTAAAGCAAGACATATCATACTCTACAGATGGTTCTGTAAAAGGATAAAATGATGGTCTAAACCTAGTTATACACTTATCTCCAAACATGTGTTTTGCCATAGCATCTAATGTTGATTTTAAATGAGCAAGTGATATATCTTTATCAACTACAAGTCCTTCTATTTGAGTAAACTGATGTGAGTGAGTTGCATCATCATAATCTCTTCTATAAGTCTTACCAGGACATATTATTCTAATAGGCCCTTTCTTTTCATTATTAAGCATTGTTCTGACTTGAACAGGTGAAGTTTGACTACGAAGTAATATTTCTTCATCTTTAATATAAAAAGTATCTTGTGCATCTCTAGCTGGATGGCCTTTAGGTAAATTTAATAATTCAAAATTATATAAATCCTTTTCTACTTCTGGTCCTTCAACTACGGAATAACCCATAGAAATATAAAATTCTTCTAAATCTTCAATAACTCTCTCAACCATATTAGGAACACCAATACAAATATTAGTTGCAGGTAGTGATACATCTACTCTTTCACTCATTAATTTATTATTAATTACTTCTTCTTCTAAATATCTTTTCTTATCTTCATACTTAGAATTAAAAAACATTTTTATATCATTTAACATAATACCATAAGTTTTTTTATCTTCTTTAGGAATATCTTTTAACATTTCCCCAAGAGAAGTAATAAGTCCTTTTTTCCCTAAATACTTTACTTTAACATCATTTAAAGCATTTAAACTATCTACTTTAATATCCTCTTCAATACTTTTTTTTAGCTCTTTAACTTTATTTTCCATAATTTCCTCCTTAAAAAAAAGATAGTAACCTAAGGACGAGAATTACCCCGCGGTACCACCTTAATTATAGCTATGCTATCACTTAATGTCTATAACGTAAACACCGTTTAAAACTAAAGAACGAATTCATACTTAAATTATTTGTTAATCTTTCACCTAACATTAACTCTCTTTGAAATAATTTATCTAAGTATTACTACTTTCTTATCATCATTTTTTTATTTATTATCTTCAAAAAACTTAACTAATTTCTTACTTCTAATACTCTTTAAATTAGTTAAACTATCATCTTCATTTAATAATTTATTATGATAATTTAGGTAAAATCCATATCTACTTGCATATTTTTCTAATGCTTCATCAAGAATATTATCATGATAAGAACCATCTACATTTTTTACTGAAGATAAATCATACTTTAACATATATGCTGGTTCAATATTTGTAAGTAATTTCAATATTCTAGTTCTATAAATATCATCTAATTTTAAATCATCTAATAACTTACAATCAAATACTTTATTTAAAAGCATACTTCCTTCATAACTAAACCTATATGATGGGTCTTTATCAAGTATTCCAACTAATTTATCAAGAACACTAGCTATAAAAGCAGAATCACGATATAATGATGAAGATATACAATTTAAATAATCTAATCCATACTTTGAAGAAGTATCATGATAATTTTTTAAAACTACTGAAGAAGCATATTCTCTGTTATCAGACAAAGAAGTACACCAAATATCACTAGGAATAAAATTAATTACTTTACTAGCAATAACAGTATCTTCCTTAATATCTTCATCAAAAAACTCTAATCCACCTTTTGCTACGATTACTTCTACTTCTTTTGCTAACATATACTTAAATATTGCACTTTTACCTAATCCATTTTTACATAATATACCATCCATAGCCTTTAACTTACAACTACTAGGTATATAAACTTTCTTAACCATATTAATCCCCCTCTAAATAATTATATACTCATAAGTTCTTTTTCTTTGTCTTTTAATCTATCATCAACAACCTTATTATATTCATTAATAAGTTCTTGAACTTTAGAATTACCTTTTTTTTCTTCATCTTCTGGTAATTCTAAATTACTTATTGCCTTATTAGCATCTTGTCTAATATTACGAAGAGCTATCTTAGCATCTTCCGCGAAAGCCTTAACTTGATGTACTAATTCTTTTCGCCTATCTTCAGTAAGTGGAGGAATAACTATAAAAATACATTCCCCATTGTTATTAGGAGTAACACCCAAATTAGCTTCAAATATAGCTTTTTCAATCAAACCTAATATACTTCTATCAAAAGGTTTAATCATAAGTTGTCTAGCCTCAGGAACAGAAATATTTGCAAGTGCCTTAATTTGAGTAGGTGTACCATAATAATCTATGTTAACTTTATCTAACATAGAAGGATTAGCACGTCCTGCGCGGACATTAACAAATCTTCCATCAAGACTTTCAATAGCTTTATCCATTTTCTCTTTAACTTTATTAATAACCTCTTCCATAAATTCTCCTTTTCTTTCAAACAAGATTATTTTAACAGAAAAATTAATTTTTGTCTACCTTTTATTAAAATAACAGTGAAAAAGAGTAAAATTTCTTCGCAAAGAAATGGACGAATAACCATCTAT
>CAZTUM010000032.1:0-7065 GCA_964616645.1 uncultured Muribaculaceae bacterium
AATTTTAAATTATTCATTTCTTACACTCCTTTCTATGATAAGAGTATAACATAAGTTTTTTTTACTTCCGTAAAATTAAAAAAATTAGCAAAAAGTTGCTAATTTATATTTGATATTATCAATTATGATAATAATAATATTTGTTTTATTTCTATTATATTCATGAACTAAATCTGACAAACTATAATTAATAAAACGTGATAATTCAGTAAAACTATCATATAAACAAATAATATTATCATATAAATCATATAAAACAAAATAGTTATTATTTTTAAAAGTTTTACTTTTATAGTTCAAAATAATCCTTTCCGATTATTTTATAAATGGGTTCGATTCCCACATATCGCCCCATAATAGATAATTTCCCTTGATTTTCAAGGGTTTTTTCTTTTTTTTGCCTTAGTTTTTTTAATATGAGTATTTTTGTGATATAAAGATTTAATATAGAAGTAAATATTATATTTTTGTTTACTTATTTTAGTATTTAAATATTTTTATAAATTATAATTGATTTTTTAAGTTTTTTTTGGTATTATAGGTTATAGAATAGGTGATTTTATGAATAATAGTAAGACTAATTTATATTATGGTATATTAGCTGTTTTGATTTTGATAGTAATAATTATTGGGTCAACACTTGCTTATTTTAGTTATAGAACTAGTAGTGATATGGATGTTGTTAATATTAAGTCTGGTAGTAGTGGAGTGATGGTAAGTGTAGTACAGACTTCTATGAGTGGAGAGTTGTTACCTTTAAAGGATGATGATATTTTAAAGGCTTATAGGAATAAATGTCTTGATAAGAATAATAATTTGGCTTGTAATAGTTATCTTATTACTATGCAAAATTTGGATGGAGTTAGTTATTTGACTGGTAATATTGAGTTTACAAAATCTAATAATTTAGTTAATTTATATTATATGGTTCTTGATAGTAATGATAATATATATATACCTATGACTATGGTTGATGATAATAAAGCGTTTACTATGGGGGATAGTATAAGGCTTAAATCTCGAGGTAGTGATACTTATACTCTTATAGTATGGTTAAGAAATTTAGATGAAAATCAAAATAGTGAGATGGCTGGTAAATATGTAGGAGAGCTTTCTTATAGTTATATTAATGATATTAAGCTGATTAATAAGATAGAAAATGAGTATAGGGGTGGTTAAGTATGAATAATAAAGCTAGAGTAATATTTGTTTCAGTGGTGATTGTTCTTTTGATTGTGGCTTTTTTTGCAGGGGCTACATATGCATATTTTACTATATCTGTTGTTGGGACTGGTAATGATAATATAGGTGGAACTACATATGAATTTGATGTTTCAGTTAATGTTAATGCAGATAAGGTATCTAATTTGCTTATTCCTTTTGATGATAGTGATAATAATATTAAGAGGGCTATTAGTAAGGATAATCCTTGTGTAGATGTTAAAGGTTATGATATATGTAATTTATATAATATTAGTATTGTTAATAATGGAAATACTATTGAGGAATTATATGGTTATATTGAGACCGTTAATTCTTCATATGTTACAGATAATTTAAAGTATCAAGTATTTTCTTATAATGATGGTGTTTATACTGAAGTTAGTGATGTGATGACAATAGATAATGATTCTTTGTCTAAGGTGTATTTTTATAAAGATAATGTTATGGTTAAAAGTAGTGTTTCAATTAATGCTACTAATAATTATTATTTGGTTATATGGATTAGTGCTGTAGATGAAAAGCAAGATGATGAAGGGAAGGTATTTTCTGGTAAGATTGGATTTGAGTCTATTAGAGGAAATGTTACTGCTGATTTTAGTGTTTAAAGAGCAAATTATTATTGCTTTTTTTTGGTTTGTTTGGTATTATTATAATAGGTGGTATGTTATGAATAATAGTGTAGATAATAAAAAACGTAATAATGGTATATGGTATATGATTTTATCACTTTTGACTTTACTAGTCGCGGTTTTAGGAGCTAGTATTGCATATAAAATATTTGATGGTAGTAAAGATAATGATGTTATTATTGAGGCTGGGACTTTATCTATTAGATATATTGATGGTAGGGTAGTTAATAATCCTGCTCTTTTTCCTAGATTAAAGCCTGTATCTATTGATGATATTATTGATACTTATAGAAAAGAGTTTTCTGTTAAAAGTACAGGTTCTTTAAGTCAAATTTTAACTATATATTTTGATGTTAGTAAGAATGAGTTTAGTGATAATAATCTTGCTTATATATTATATGAAGATGGTATTTTAATAAATTCTGGTTATATAAATGGGGTAGGTAAGATAAATCTTGCTAGTGGAATGTATTTAGAAAGTGGTAAGGAGAAAAAATATACGTTGCTAGTTTATCTTTTAGAGAATGGTGATATTCAAGATAGTGAAAAGGATAAAAATATTGCTGGTGGTTTTATTATAGATGCAACGCAATATATTAATAAATAGTAAGGAGATAGGAGTATGGAAAAAAAATATCAAAGTGTTAAAGGTGATAAGAAGTATTTTGGTGTTAATCATTATAAGGTAAAAGTTGTTAAGAAGAGAGAAAATCCTATTCAGTTTATTTTTGGCGTTATTTCATATGCTTTATTTATTTTTCTTCTTTTGCTTGGTATTACTTTAGTTATATATTATTTAGATATTAGGATTAGAGCTAGTAAGGGGGATTTTACTCCAAGTAAGTTTAATGGGTATGTTGTACTTACTGGTAGTATGGAACCTACAATAATGACTAGGGATGTTGTTATTACAAAGAAACCAGATGAAGGGACATTAAAGAAGGGTGATGTAATTACTTTTAAATCTACTGATGCTAGGTTTTATGGTATGGTTATTACTCATAGGATTGTTGATGTATATCAAGATGCTACTACACATGAATATACTTATAGGACTAAGGGGGATTTTAATAATGTTTCAGATGATGCTTTGGTAAGTTATGATAATATATTAGGTAAAGTTATTTTGAGGATACCTAAGCTTGGTTATGTACAGTATTTTTTAGCTACAAAAGGTGGTTGGATATTTGTAATTTTGATACCTTGTTTGGTAGTTATATCTTGTGATATATTTAAATTAGTAAAAGCAACAGGTAAAAAGACTAAACTTATTAGGAAGTAGGTGACTTTATGGCGGGAGAATTTAGTGTAAAAAAGAAAACTGAAGATAAAATTATTATTCAAGAAGAAAAAAATAAAAAGCATGGTATTATATGGATTTTTTTCAATAAATATGGTAGAATACTAAATATGATTTTAGCTTTAGTTGCACTATTTGTCTTTTTAATAGGGTTAAGTTTATCTTATGAGATTTTTATGGAAAATTCTAAGAAAGTTTATATTATTGATGAGAGAGAGTATTTTAAATATAATACTAGTGAATTAAGGTTAGATGATGTGGCTCCTGTTAACAATGATAAATTAGATGATGTTAAAGAGAATGTTATTGCTCTTAATAATGATTCTGTTTCTAAAAGTGTTAATTTTTTGGTAGTTATATCTGAGTATATAAATGATAGTTCTATTAGGTTAAATCCGTCTTCTTTGTTATATAAAGTAAGTGTTGATGATGGAGTTACTTATAGTAATTCTAAGGTATTAAATAGTAATACTAGTGAAGATTTAACTAAGCTTGATTATATTATTTATAGTGGAACGCTTGAACCTAAGAGTAATATTAATTTAAAGCTTATGATATGGTTACCTGAGACAGGAGAAGACCAAAATGATTTGCAAGGTAAAGTTTTTAAGGGGAAAATTAATGTTTATTATAGAGTAGTGTAGTTTTTATGGGGGTATTTATGGTTAAACAGAATTTTATTCTTATTTGTAGAATAGTTCTAATGTTAATTTTTATTGTTTTATTAATTTGTATGTATAATAATCATAGTTATAATTATAAAAAGTATGATATGTATACGGTTAGTATTGATAATAAGGTTAAGTATAGTGATTCTATGTATGATGAGAAAATATATTGTACAAGTAATTATGATATTATAAATAATCATAGTGATAGTAAGATTAGTTTTATTAATTCTTATGATTATGGTGTTAGTTATAATTTAGGTATTAGGATTGATGTAAGTTCTACGGTTGATGTATTATATGTTAAATATTTGTTGGATAAAGATATTTATAATATTAGTGATAGATTGATTAGTTATGATGATGATTATTTATATTATAATATTGGTAGTTTCTTTTTAGATGGATATGAAAAAAAGGATGTTAGTTTTATTCTTTTTGTTGATGAAGATGTAGATGATGATATTGACTTAAAGTATTTAAGTTATAATATGTATATATATTAGTATGTATTTTTAATAATTTTCATATTATTTATTGTAATGGTGAGTGATATGAGGATAATTGGTTATAGGAAAAAGAAAGTAAATAAAATATCTGTAATGATATTTATTATTATTGTAGGTATTTTTTGCTCTTATAAAATAATTAAGATGTTTAGTGATAGAGTTAATGAGGGACTTTTGGATTATGCTTCTATTGAAGTTACTAATTTGATGACTTTAGTTATTAATAAGTCTATTACTGATTCTATTTTTGATTTGGTTGATAATATGGAGTTATTTACTGTTATTAAGGATAGTAATGGTAATATTCAGATGGTGGATTTTAATTCTTTTAATGCTAATAAGATATTAAAAAATATTACTGATGTTGTTACTCATAATTTGAAGTTAGTAGAAGAAGGTAAAATAGATGAGATAGATTATATGAATATGGATTATTTATATAATTTGGATAAGCTTAGTAATGGGATTATTTGTGAGGTTCCTATGGGGTCTTTTACTAGTAATAGTTTTTTAGCTAATTTAGGTCCTAAAATTCCTGTTAGAATGAAAATTATGGGAGATGTTGTTACTAATTTAAAGACTGACGTTAGAGAGTATGGGATTAATAATGCTTTGATAGAACTTAGTGTTGATATTTTAGTTAAAGGAGTAACTGTCCTTCCTTTTACTTCAAGGAGAATAGAAGTTAATTCAGTTGTTCCTCTTTCTATTAAAGTTATACAAGGGAATATTCCTAGTTATTATTTAGATGGAATTAAAAATAATTCAAGTTTATTTGGGATTTTAGAATAGGAGAAATAAGTATGAATAGAATTAAATTAAAAGATAGACAGTTGCCTAGCTATACTAAGGGTGAAGAGATATTTAATATGACTACTCATATTGTTGGTGGTACACTTGGTATAGTTGCGTTAGTATTATGTGTTGTTTTTTCCGCGGTTGCACATAATTATTATGGAATTTTATCTGGTATTATTTTTGGTATTACTTTGATACTTTTATATACAATGTCTAGTATATATCATGGTTTGCCAGCTTCAAAAACTGCGAAGAAGGTGTTTCAAGTTTTTGACCATTGTACAATATTTCTTTTAATTGCGGGTACATATACACCTTTTTGTTTATGTACTTTATTAGAATATGATTTTAATACTGGTTTATTTATGTTTATTTTTGTTTGGTTTCTAGCAATTTTGGGTATTGTTCTTAATGCAATTGATTTAAAAAGATATAGATTTTTTTCTATGATTGCATATTTGATAATGGGATGGCTTATTATTTTAAAATCTAGTGTTTTAATTAGTTTGATTGGGGTAGGTGGATTTTTACTTTTATTATTTGGAGGTATAAGTTATACTATAGGAGCTATATTTTATGTGCTTGGTAAGAAAAATAAGTGGTTTCATTCAATATTTCATATATTTTGTGTAATAGGTAGTTTGTTACATTTTCTTTGTATTTTACTTTATGTAATAATTTAAGATGAGGGATATAGATTTTAGTATTTGTAATAGTGTGATAACAGTGTTATCTTTTTTTCTTTTATCTTGATTAATTTAATATTTAAATGTATACTATTGTTATGGAAATATTAAAAAATAAGGTTTATTTTAGTAATTGTTTTATACGAGGAGGTATTTATATGGATAATGTTAATAAGATGGGGAAGTTTTTTAAGTGGGATATTTGTGTTAAAAATATACTTTATAATACTGCTCCAAAGGATTATTATGGGTATGATAAAGATTTAATAGTTAAGTATAGTGATAGTCTTTTTAAAGCTTTAGATGATGTAGATTATTATATTTCTTCTATGCTTAGTACTTTCAATTTTTATAGTGTAAATGATTTTAGGGAGTATATTAAGTATTTAAAACAAGAGTTGATTAATTGTAGATATGATTTTCTAAAATTATGTAATTTTTATAATAGATATTTTGCTATGATGAGAGAAGAGATTATTAAGTATGTTGGGGAAAATTGTTATGGTTATAATTTCTGTGGAAGGGCTTCGGTTAAAATGGGGCAGTCTATAAATGAAATTCTTCATATTATACATCAAAGTATTGTTAATAATGAGAATAATTATAAAGATGTATCTATTGTTGCTAGTAAGAAGAATGTAGCTGGTGGTGATATTGTTTTAATTGGTAAAGATAATGATGTTGTTAGAAAAATATATGAAAATATTCCATATTCTTTGATGAGTTATAATGCTACGGTTATGTCTGTTTCTGATGATAAGATTGTTGTTATGGTTAGGGATTATGGGCATTGTTTATCTATAGAAATAGATAAGGAGGATAATAAATATTTTGTTAAGTATTTTATTCCTAAAATATGTAATGTTGATATGGTAAATAAGTTGAAAGGGGTAAAACCTGTTAATGTAAACTCTACTTATACTATTGGAAGTTTTAGTTGTGATGTTAAGGATTTACCTAATGAGCTTGTTGATTTTATTCTTAAAGTTCCTACTGATGCTGATATGGTATTTGATAATAGTAGACATTCTTCATTTAATAGATAATGATTTAATAAATATAGATAATTTGTTTAATATTTAATAATAAGGTGACGATTATTTTTTGGTCACCTTTTAAATTACATGATAAAATAAGTGGATGATTAAACTGTGAAAAATTTAAGGAAGATAGAAAGTTTTAAAAATATGATAATTATATGCTATTGTATTCTAAATAAATAAAAATAAAACAAGTTTTTATTAAAAAGTA
>CAZTUM010000033.1:0-6457 GCA_964616645.1 uncultured Muribaculaceae bacterium
ATAACTATCCAAAATATGTTCTTTCAATGGATAAATTTGATTTATCACAAAATGGGATAATTCATAGAAATATAATTGATTGGTTGTTAAGAAAATAAATTATTATATATATTTTAAAAATATTTTGAAGTTAACTGATAAGCATGATAGTTAGGAACTTAATATAGGTTCCTTTTTATTTATAAAGATGCTTTCTTTTTCTTAAAAAGATTAATAATTCTCTTATACATATTCTTAGTACTATCAGTAAATAAATACATAATACCAAATAATAATAAAAATAATAATACAAAAATTAAAATTAAAGAAATTATACACATAATTAAACTATTAATATTATTAAATATAAATATTTCTATATAATGAGATAAATATATTAATACTAAAAATATAAATGTTATACTTAAATACTCCATTAAATGTTTACTTAAATTAATACTTTTAAATATCTTTTTACTAATTAAATTACATTTTAATATAATATTAATAACAAAAGATATAGAAGTAGCAAGTAAAAGTCCATCTATTCCCATAAATATACATAATATAATAGATAATACTACATTAACACCTGCACTAATTAAAATATGTCTCTTAGTACTCTTATACATACCATTAGCATTAATTATAGATAGAAGTGGTAAACATAACATATAGAAAAATGTAGTTAAAGTAAATAATATTACTGTATAATATGAAAGAATATAACTACTATCCCCTATCCAAAAATTAATAAAAGTCCTAATACCTATTGCAAAAGTAAGTGACATAGAAAATGAAAGAATAACAAATAAAGATTTTAATTCTTTAAACAAAGAATAAGCTCTATTATCTTCCCCTAAGGCAAATACATTACCAAAAGAATAGACAGTAGCATAATTAAGTCTTTGAGAAATTTCATTTAAATATCTTAATATAAAATTATAAGATGTATATATACTTACCCATACTGGTCCTAAAAAATACATAACTAAAATAGCATCTACATTATTTAATACAACCGTTCCTATTTGTAACCAAACTAAATCTTTAGTCATAGAAACCATAGAAGTATTTTTATCAGCTACTTCTTTTAACCATGAATACCTTTTTTTAACTACTATCCTCATTATTATTTCTTCTAATATTTTTATTATTAATATAAGTATAGCAATAGATACTAAGCTCCTAAACTTAACAATTACAAATATAGTTAAAACATCACATAATAACTTCATCAAATTTAAAACATTAGAATATACATATCTTTCTTGATTTGCGGATAAAACTGCTGTATATGTCTGTGTCTTACCAAAATATGCAATTAAATATGATGAAGAAATAATAAAGAAACATAGTGTTATAGATAAAACATCATAAACATTATAATAATAAATATATATGCCTATACTAACTAATATAATAATACCAAAAATAATTAATCCAATTTTTTTAAATATACTTCTAGCACCAGAATATATTTTATTTACATCATCTTTATTTTTATTAGCAAAAGGCTTATACAAAGAATATATAACTGCATCACAAAAACCTGCTTGTGCTAAAAAAACATATGAAATTACTTGATTGATAAACTGATAATACCCATTATTAGCATCTCCTAAATAAGTAATCAAATAATTTACTTTAACAAGTCCTACTACCCCGATTAATAAATATGGTAATATATCACAAATCATATTTAAAGCTATCTTCTTAGTCCTCATATCATTACTCCTTATACATAATTAAAGCACTAAAGCAATATATCTGCTCAGAAGAAAATACTGAAATAGAAGTAGAAAACTTAATATCAATAATCTCTATCTCATTATTACTAATAAAACTATTAATTTCTTCTTCTAAATCTTTCTCATGAGATTCATCTATCACTTTTACTTTCATATTATCACCATAATAATAATACTTATATTATTATGAATTATTTGTCGTTTTATAATAAATAAATTTCTTTTCTCCTAAACTATTAACATATTCTATTAATAATTTAAAAGTAATATCTAATGTAGATATATCTTCATCTGTATTTATATAGCCTACTAGAACAATACCTTTCTTATCGTCATCCTTATAATTTAAATCCATAGTATCATCAAGTATCCCTATACTAGGAAATATATCTTCAGTAAAATAATCATGAGTAATTATAGCTTTAATATCGCTTATATCTTCATAAGTATTATCTATAATAGCACGATAACTAATTTCCTCTTCATTAACTCTATCTAAATAAATATTAATATCAAAAGGAATATCTATATCTATAGTACTATTATCTATATTTAAACACATATCCCTATAAGTAATATAATCATTCTTCTTCTCTTCATCTATATTAGTATAATCACATCCTATTAAAATAAATATTACTAATATTAATAATAACTTCTTCATATATAACCACCACAATACAATTTTAACAAATTTTTTTAAAAAAGTATATATATTAAAGGAATGCTTTACATTAAATAGGTAAATATCTGTGTCATAATTAACTTTTATTAATAAACTATATTAGATATACAAAGGAGGTAATGATTATGTATTACTACGGTGGATACAGTGGAGGCAATACTTGTGGTTGCTCATCAAATACATACCCATCTTATGGATATCCTGCATATGGATATAATACTTCTATGGGATATGGAGCCGCTATAATATTAGTATTATTTATATTACTAGTTATCATAATTGGTTGTCGTTCTACTGGAAATTGCTAAATTTTAAAAAATGAGGGAATATTCTTCCCTTTTTTATTAATTTGTGGTAAAATATCTCTTGTTTGAAGGTGAAGTTTATGTTTAAAAAAATAGATATATTAGATGAAAAAGATAAACATCTTAGATTAAAAAACAATGATGTTACATTCCCTTTGTCTAACTTTGAAAAACAATTAATGTATGACATGTTAAAACATCTACATTATAGTCAAATAGAAAAATATGCAAAAAAATATGATTTAAGACCTGGTATGGGGCTAGCAGGACCACAAGTAGGTATTAATAAAAACTTCTTTGTAATATGTCATGAAGAATATAAAAATGAATTTAAAAATTATATTGTTATTAACCCTAAAATTATTAGTACTTCTTGTGAAATGATATATGCTGAAGGTGGAGAAGGATGTCTAAGTGTAAATAGAGAAGTAGAAGGTATAGTACCAAGGCATGCTAGAATTACCATAGAGTATTATGATGAAAATGGAAAATTAATTAAAACAAGAGCAAGAGAAGAACTTGCAATAGCATTTCAACATGAGATGGACCATTTAAATGGAATACTCTTTATAGATAAAATTAATAAAGATAACCCTTATTACAATGAAGAAAATATGAGGGCAATATAAAAATATCAAGCTTAACTTGCTTGATACTTTTTATTTTTAACTATATTATTTTCTATATGAACTCTTTGTACTAAGGCTAAGGCTAAGATTAAAGACATAGTATACGAACCACCATAAGATAAAAATGGAAGTGGTACACCTGTTAAAGGACCTATACCCATAACACCTACTAAATTAACCGTAATATGTAGAAGTAAATATATCATAACCCCATAAGCTATTAAGGCATTTCTTAAATTCTTAGCTTGCTTAGCTACTTTATATATAATAAGTAACAATATTGCATAAGAAAGTATAACTATTATTCCAACTAATAACCCCCATTCTTCTACAATAATTGGAAAGATAAAATCTGTATAAGACTCTGGCAAATATAAATACTTTTGTGTACTAGCACCTATTCCTT
Organism: uncultured Muribaculaceae bacterium; assembly: GCA_964616645.1. GTDB lineage: Bacteria > Bacillota_I > Bacilli_A > RF39 > UBA660 > JAEDMO01. The sequence goes on from CAZTUM010000033.1 coordinate 3,756, forward strand.
GTCCATTAATTCCCCCATTGTTAAAAGCAATTAAACTATTACACAACTGATACCCAGACTTCTCTTGATACCTCGTACAAGGGTCTAAAAAATTAAATCTCTGTAACTGATATGGTTGTAAAATACTTTTCCCCATAACTAAAACTAATAGCACTACAAGCATAATGCCACTGATAATAATTTTATTTATAAGTGCCCTCTTCTTCTTAGTTATTGGAACCTTATAAAAAATTAAACCACTCATAAGCAAAATAATCATCCCAGTACCTAAATCTGGTTGTACTGCTGTTAAAACAAAAACTATAATTATTAATGAAATCGGTTTTAATATTGTCCAAAAATCATCTAACCTATCTATATGTTTATCATAATATGTAGCTAAATAAATAATCAAAGCAACCTTAACAAACTCTGATGGTTGAATAGAAATAAAACCTAAATCTATCCAACTCTTAGCATTATTAGCACTATCGCCATATAAATATACCAACAATAGTACAAATATAGAACCTATTATAAAAAAACTATTCATGTTTTTATAATTTTTAGTAGGAAATATCAAAACAAAAACACTACCTATTAATCCAATTATAATAAATATTGCTTGTTTAACAAAGTAATAATAAGGACTCTTCGCGTATCTCATATAACTCTCCATCGAAGAAGCACTCTGTATCATAATAAGCCCAAAACATAAAAAGATAATACTTAAAAATAATAATGGTTTATTCATATTAGAAAATATCTTCTTCATACTTCACCCCTTTGTAATTATCTTTGTAATTATAATATTAACATAAATTTATAAGTTAATAAAGCTAATTCAATATTTTACTTTCAATATACACACTAATCTACAATATCAATTCCATCAAAACAAACATTTATAAATTTTCTACTAGCTAAATAATCACACATATGAACAAATCTTGCAAACTTATTTCTTGGTATAGGTAGGATTAAATCGGGGTGATAACTATTAACATTCCACTGTCCCATATGACTTTCTATCATATTACAAACAAGCCTTATATCATCAATATTCATTCCTAACTTATCTTTGTTGATCATAATATATTCACTCATCAATATAGGATGATTAAACTTAGTATATTTTTCATAAGGATTACCACATTTTAATCCATCATGTAATATTAACGCTATTAAAATCAAATCCTTTTCATGTTCCGTATATGTATTTCCTGTAACTTCATTATTTAATAGTTCATATCCAATTCTAACTGCCACTTTTGTATGTTTAACTAACCCACTTTCAGTAAGAGTATATTTAGGATGATATTTTGCTGTAGTAGAAGCTGTTATTTTAAAAAAATAATCTGGTAATAATTCAATCATTGTAACAAGGTCATTTCTAAGTGAATCATCATTAATATAATTAATTTCTTTAATAAAATAATCTTTTTTTTCCATAATCATTTGCACCTTTTCTTTTTCTTCTTTATACATAATTCTTTTTCTTCCTTATAACATTTTCTACACAAAGAATCATATGTTACCGATAAAGAATTATCAATCATCACTTGCTTACCACTAAATACATACTTTCCATCAATTATTCTAGTATTCATAGTAGCTTTTTTATTACATCTACATACTGTTTTTATCTCCTCAATAGAATCAGCAAGTTCAAATAATCTTTTACTACCAGGAAAAAGATGTGTCTGGAAATCTGCACGCAATCCATAACAAATAACTGGTATATTAAGATAATCAACAACATCTGATAATTCCTCTACATGATGTGGTTGTAAAAATTGTGCCTCATCTACCAATACACATGATATTTCCTTACACAAATTATTAACATAATTATATATATTATCTTCCTTAGCAACTACATAATTAGTATTAAGCATAGTCCCATCTCTTGAAATAATATTACTTCCTCCTTTAGTATCTACTTGAGGTTTTATAACTAATACATTCATATTTCTATTATTATAATTATATATAGTCTTTATTAAATCTCTAGTCTTTCCACTACCCATAGTGCCATATCTAAAATACAATTTTGCCATCTAATCACATCCTAATTAATTTTAGCATAATAAAGATGTATTTTCAAGATTTTAAAAATCATTTGACAAGCCTTACTACAATAAATTATATTATTTGCATAATGCTTATCACCTTATAGCAAATATATTATGAAATAATTAAAAACTGACTAACCATGATTAAATGGCTGTCAGTTTTAGATATCTATATTTATATCATGTATACTTTTAGATGTAAATTAATGAAAGAAAAACTTATTTTTTTATTCATAATCATTTATAAAATAATTTTTAAATTCATCATTATTTACTCTATGCATCTTCTTTAATAGTATTTTAGCATACTCTGAAAAGTGAATTTCTTAACTTTGAATTAATCCTTACTTTCAATATATTTTACTTTGTTTGAAATAATATTTTCTATGCCAATACCTAATACAGTGCATATTCTATATACTTCGTTTACAGTAGGTCGCTTCTTTTCACCAATTTTTAATATTGTAGATAATCTTCTTGGTGTAATTTCAGCCTCACCACATAAATATTCAAAAGCAGTTATATTCGGTGATTTTTTAACAAACTCTTCATCTTTATCTAGCTTATCCATATAATATAAAATATTGTAAGCAACTTGGATTTATGTCAAGTTTTAGGACACATTTTTTTACACAATCAATCATTAAT
>CAZTUM010000034.1:0-5208 GCA_964616645.1 uncultured Muribaculaceae bacterium
AAAATGATAATTTAATTATACAAAAGGGGAAAAAACAATTTAAGAAAATAATTATTAAATAAAAGTGTGATACTGGTGTTAGAAACTTTTGATGGGGGAAAAGTTATTGAACCTTTTGCAGGTGGTGGCATTGTATACATGTATAAATATATAAAGCTAGATATTGATATTACAAATATAGATATTGATGAAACTGTAAAACCTAGACTAGATTTTATGTTTCAAAATACATTGTTAGTAGTTCAGTAAATGTTCATTTAAGTGAAAAATATGATGTGATAGTTACAGAAGTTCCTTTATATAATCTAATATATCAGAAATACTTTAAGATTATATCTTAATAACCTGTAATATTATCAATATTATTTTATTTGATAGGCATAAATTTAATATTTTTCGTAAAGAAATAGAAGAGTAAATTAATAATTTATCCTATGGTATTTAAAAAAATAATACAAGATGACTTAAAAATTAATACTATTATGGCATAATAAAACTACCAAGATAATTTATATTATTATTTTGATAGTTTCTTTAAATAATTTGAAAAATTTTATTTATTTAAATACTAAAATACACGGTCAATATCAAAAGCATAATCATAACTGATTTTTTTATAAAAATCTGTTTCAATAAATGCTTTTTCTTCATGCGAAAAATCTACAATATCTCTTGATTTATATTTATCAAAAAACTTTTTTACATCATTTATAATTTGAAATTCTTCTTTAGTAAAAATTTGCTCATTGATTTTAGCAACTCTTTTTATATTATGACATTCATATTCGTTTTCAAATTCAATATTATATGTTATTAAATCGTTTTTGCTACATTCATTTATAATTTTTTCATAATCATCTGGAACTGGTCCTAAATTTATTTTTGCATATTCTAATCCAGTGATTGAAGCACCTGTATTTTTATAATATAGAAAATCAGCATAAAACATTTCTTTTAATAATTTTGTTTTTAAAACACATTTATCTGCAAAACATAATATCATATTAATGATTTTTTCTTTATTAAGTTTTGTATATCCGTTATATTCTGTTGGTATAAATTCGTCATTACCAAATAATTGTTTTGAATTGTTTCCTAAAAATTTTGTTATTTTGTTTTGGATTTTTTCATATTCTTTATCAGAAAATTGTTGTTTGTTAGCTTCTATTAATGTTATTATTGTATCTGGTTTAGCAATTAAACTATTTATTATAATAGTATAATTATCATTTGGTAATGCAGTACCTTTTTCATAACTTATTAATGTTTTTTTTGCACAACCGATGATTTTTGAAAATAACTCTAGTGATAAATTATATTTATTTCTAAGTTCAATTATTTTTTCTTTTGGTATTCCGAAGTTTTTATTATATATTTCAATAGCTTTACGTCCTGCTTCATTATCTAAAATTTCATCATAAACTAAATTGTTGCATTCATTACAGAATCTTCTTGTTGAGACAAATTGAATTTCTTTTCCTTTAATATGATATATATGCTCATGTTCTTTTGTGTAAGTATTAGTACAAAAGCAAATATCGCATTTCATAATCCTTATCTCCTTTAAACTTAAAATTTAATATCTTTGTGAAAAGATAAACATATTGTTTCCTCTTCATTATTATATTTTTCTATTTTTAATTTAATATATGCAATATTATCGTTAATTTTCATTTTGAATACTAACGATTCCCCATCTTTTGCATAAAATGGTTTAAAATCATGACAATAATAGTTAACATTTAGTCTTAAAATGTATTTCCAAGCTTCTTCTTCTGCTATACCTAGTTCTAACAACGTTTCGACGTAGTCTCTGTCTTTTCTTTGTGCAAACCTTTTTTTGCCCTGATTAATTAATTTTTTCATTTTTGATAGTAATCTTATCTGTTCGTTAGTCATTCAAACTGCCTCCTATTTTATGTGGTAATTGCCTCCATTTTCACTTCCTCCTCTCAATTAAATGGTAACATATGTAACCTATAATGTCAAGTTTTTTCGTGAATTTTTAAAATTTATCTTAATTCTTATAGTAAATGCATGTTTTTAAAATAATGTGTTTTTAAGTTTGAGAATTATGTTAAATTATTTTCTTAGAAAGGTGGCAATAAAATCATGAATAAAGTATTATATTTTATAATAATATCATATATAAATTTTTAATGTATTACATATATTTTATTGGTGATAATATGAGTAATACAAGCTTAGCATTTATTATAACAACTATATCAGGACTTTCTACATTACTTGGTTTAATTTTAATATTTTTCGTAAAGAAAAATAATTATAAAATAATTGGGATTAGTCTTGCTTTTGCTGGAGGAGTAATGATTGGTGTATCTATTTTTGATTTATTATATGAAAGTTTAAATTATTTAACAAAAGATTATTTAATATCTAAATCTTATTTAATTATATTATTATTCTTATTAATAGGTTTTAGTATATCTTTTTTAATTAGTAAGAAATTTCCAGATAATCAAACAGTAGATGGTGATAGTAAATTATATAAAATAGGGTTTATTTCTATGATAGCTATTATAATACATAATATACCAGAAGGAATAGTAACATATCTTGCTACTAATAGTGAGGTAAAATTAGGTATATCTCTAGGGATTGCTATTGCGATGCATAATATACCAGAAGGAATAAGTATTGCACTACCAATATATGCAGGAACATCATCTAAATTACAAGCAATAATACTAACTGCTATATCTGGATTTTCTGAATTACTTGGAGCAATTATTGCATATTTATTTTTACCTACATGTATAAATAATTTATTTATGGGAATTATATTTAGTGTCATCGCAGGATTAATGTTGCATATTTCATTATTTGAATTAATACCTACATCAATAAAAAATATTAACTATAAATATACAATACTATTTCTAGCAATTGGCATAATTTTTATACAAATCTTTATTTAATATTTACATAATTTCATTTAACCATTATAATTATCTATAGGAGGTAATTAATGTGCTAAAAGAATTTAAAACATTTATATCAAGAGGGAATGTTATTGAAATGGCGGTAGGTGTTATAGTAGGGTCAGCATTTTCTAATATTGTAAGTTCTCTAGTAGATGATGTTTTCATGCCTATTATGGGTATTGCATTAGGTGGATTAGATTTTAGTGGTCTAACTCTAAATTTTAAAGATGCTACAATTAAATATGGAATGTTTATTCAAAATGTAATTAATTTTTTGATAATTGCTTTCTGCCTATTTTTATTTGTTAAATTTATAAATAAATTAACTCATAAAAAAGAAAAAAAAGAACAAGCAAAACCAGTAACTGATATTATGTTATTAGAAGAAATAAGAGATTTGTTAAAAAATAAAAAGTAGACAATCTCTTCTTTTTATGTTATGATTATTATGATAGATAAGGAGGGTGTAATATGGATATTAATAAATTAATTAGTTTTAATAATTATACTGTATATTATGTAATGAATAAAGATTACTCATACTATATATCAATTCCACATCATAAAGATTTAAATTATCATATGGCTATTGATTTAGATAAATATATAGATATATTATCTGATAATATAGCTAATATGAATAAAGAAATAAAAGATATTTATACAGAACTAGATAATACTTCGATGATACTTATTTTACCAAATATTGCATCACCTTTATTAAATAACTTAAATACTAATGATGATTATATTAGATTAGCTAAAAAAGTGACTGCTATATTAAATAATGCACATAAATTGTTAAGTGTAAATCATTTTACAATAGATACATCAATTTACTTTCTTGATGATTTAAAGTATACACCGTTTATTACTTATTTTAAAAATAAATTTATAGGTAGAGTACATAATATTAATTTATTACAAATATTAAAAGAATATAATTTAAAAAATCAAGGTTATGAAGCATATAATAATGCTATTAAAATTAACATGGGTGGAGTAAATTATATAGTCGGTACAAATAACATAAAAGAAGAAGATAATAAACCTGTATATCAAGAAGAATATGTAAAAGAAGAAAACCAAGTAAAAGAATTTAAAAAATCATATGCTATAAGTGGTAATGCTAGTTATTTATTATTAGGGACATTATCTGTTTTAATATCTATAATTCTTCTTATATTGCTATTAAGATAAAAAATAAACTATGAATATTTATATACAAAAAGTATTTAAATATTATAGTTTATTTTATTTTACATAACTAATTAACATTAATACAAAAGACCCCACCATAAGAATTAACATAACAATTGCACTAATTTTCATTCCTAAATTTTTTACTTTCTTTTTCTTTTTAACAATCTTTTTCTTTTTTAAAGAATTTTCTTTACTCATAATACACCTCTAACTTAATTATACAAAATAATTGTAATAATATCAAGTGATAAATAATAAAATTGATTAGGTGATAATATGAAAAAGAAAATTAGTAGTATTAAATCATTAATAATACCATCAAAAAGTTTTAATATTTTTATACTATTATTATTAGTAATAGGAATTACATGTGGAGCAATATATTATAACTTACTAACAAATCCTGATTTAGAAGAAGTAAATAATCTTATAAGCGATTATGCAACAAATATTAAAAATAATAATTATAATTATGTACAAGCTTTAATATATAGTCTGGGTAATAATATATTTTATATGTTAGTAATATTTATATTAGGAATATCAATAATAGGAATACCCTTAATAATTGTATTAATCTTTACAAAAGGGTTAACAGTAGGATTTACAATATCAACATTATTAAATGTATACAAATATAAAGGTAGTCTGTATTCATTTATATATATTTTTCCTAAAGAACTATTAAGTTTTGCTAGTTATATTATTATAGGATATTATAGTATAAATTTTTCTATTAAAATATTTAAGCAGATATTTACTAAGAAGGAACAAAATTTAAAGAAAGAAGCAAAAAAATATTTGATTGCACTAATAATTAGCATTATAATAGGTATATTATGTAGTTTCTTAGATGCATATTTATATCCAAATATATATAAATTATTACTTAATATATTAAAATAAATTAAGTATGTAGTGTATTAAGTATAATTTTATTATAATAAAATATATAAAAAATAATAATAAAATTGTTTAGTGTATAATATAAGCTTATTTATGTGATATAACCCGACTTTTTCAGTTGTAAAATTAAAAAATGTCTATTTTTTGTTGAAAA
>CAZTUM010000035.1:0-5029 GCA_964616645.1 uncultured Muribaculaceae bacterium
TAAACTGTCCAACTTTTGGGGTTCAGTTCAATAGAACTTTTTATTATGATCCTACACTTGAATATTTTTTTATGCCTCTTTTAAATATTAATATGCAGGGAATTAAATAAATAAGTGTTACTAAAGGTGAAATAATAAATAAAGGATTATTTATTTTATCTAATAAATATAGTAAAGGATAATAATTAACAAAGCCAAAAGGAATTATGTATGTAAATATTACTACGAAACTTTTTTTAAATATACCTATTGGATACTGTGCCATATGTTTTCCACCATCTGTAAATACATTTCTAACTTCTAATCCTTTTATAGTAATAAAACAATAAGCAGCCGAAAGTATAAATATTCCAAGAAAAATAAATACTGAACTCATTATCATAAGTATTAATGTAATTATTTTAGGCAAATTCCAAGTAATATCTACGTTAATAATAGCTATTACTAAAATCACTATAGATTGTAATAATCTCGCCATTTTAATAAAACTAACTTTTTCGCAAAACACTTGTAACATAATTCCTCTAGGTCTTAAAAGTAGTTTATCAAACTCTCCTTTAATTATTAAATCATCAAAACAATCCATTCCTCTAAAAAATGACTCACAAAAAGAAAATCCAAATTGTATTATTCCAAAAGTTAATAAAACTTGATATTTAGTAAATCCTTTAATATTATCAAATTTATCAAAAATACAAACAATTGTAAAATAGTAACTAAAAAATACCAAGAATTGAGATAAAAATGATAATATAAATGATATTTTGTATTCTAATTCACTTTTTAAATGAACTTTTAAATATTTTAAATATAGACTCATATTAACCTCCTTGTATTACTGCTTTTCTTAATGCTTTTTTTGTTAGTATTCTACCAAGTATAATAAGTATTATAATCCATATTATTTGAACTATAATTCCTATATAAGCACTTGATATATTTATATTACCAACATATAATCTAAATGGAAAATCACTTATATATCTAAAAGGTAATATGTTTGTTATATTTTGTAAAAATTTAGGAAAGAAAGGTATAGGTATTGCTAGTCCTGATAGTATATCAGCGCCCACCATAAATATATTTATGATTCCTTTCTCATCTAAAGTAAATAAGCAAATTATATGATATAAAAGTATTAAAAATGTCATAAGGAAGCTTGAAAGTATAAAAGATATTATAAATAATAATAGTCTTGGAATTTCTATTTAAAGAGTTAAATTATCTGGCTCTTTTAACATTACCGCTAAAATAATTACTGGTAAAAATCTAAGTACACATTTTGATAATCTTTCTCCCAATATTTTAGATGCCCACATAAAATATAAGTCTTGTGGTTTAGTTAATTCATATGCTATATTTCCTGTTTTAATTAAATTAATAATATCTTTATCTTTATACCATAAATATATTAAAGAGAAAAATGCTTGACATAACCATAAATAACTCACAAGTTGATCTAAAGGCATTGGAATATTATCAGATCCTGACTCATAACAAGCAATATATACTGATATATATACAAATCCAAAAAATATTTGAGTGGCAATACCTGCAAGAGCAGCTATTCTATACTGAAGTCCTATTTTAAATTTTAATTTAAAGTATGATAAGTATGATTTCATATTTTAAAGTCCTCATATAGTTTAACTATTAAATCATCAATATTGCCACTATCTATATCAATGTCTATTATTGATATTTTTGATGATAAAAAATTTATAAATTTACTTATTTCTACTTTTCTTATATCTATTATAAATTCTATACCATCTTTTAGTTTTTTAGATTTTACTATATAATTTTCATTTATATTTATTTTATCTTTTGTTATTACTGTTATTTTTCTTAAATAATCATAATCTTTCTTTAATTTAGTAAGTGTTCCATCATATAATTTTTTACCTTTACCTATTAATATTATTCGTTTAGCAAGAGATGCTATGTCATTCATATCATGCGTTGTTAAAATTACTGTAACTTTATTTTGTTTATTAATTTTTTTAATAAATTCTCTAACTATTTTTTTAGATACAGCATCAAGTCCAATTGTAGGTTCATCCAAAAATAATATTTTTGGTTTATGCAGCAGTGCAGCTGCAATTTCACATCTCATTCTACTACCTAGGCTTAATTGTCTAACTGGCATGTTAATTATATCTTTTAAATTCAACATATCAATTAATTCTTTTAATGTTTTTTGATATTCTGAATCATTTAACTTATAAATATCCTTTAATAAATTAAATGAATCTATAGCTGGTATATCCCACCACAACTGGCTTCTTTGACCAAATACTACACCTATATTAGATACATATTTTTTTCTGTCTTTCCAAGGAATTTGTTTGTTTATTACAACTTCACCACTATCTGGAATAAGTATCCCTGATAGTATTTTAATTGTAGTAGACTTCCCAGCTCCATTAGGACCTATATATCCTACTATTTCTCCTCTTTTAATAGAAAACGAAATATCATCAATGGCATTAATGTATTTATATTTCCTATTAAAGAAATTCTTTAAAGTGCTGAAACTTCCAGAAGATTTCTCAGGCACTTTAAATGTTTTACTTATATGTTTAATCTCGATGAATGACATTTTATCAACTCCTCTCTATAGCAAAGAATCAACAAATATCATTTATAATATAACGCAAAAAACCACATATTTATATGTAGTTATCAAGTTGTTAATAAATTGTAGATTCTTTGCAAAACGTCTATTTAACTATATAATAATTTATAAAATAAGTCAATATAAATTTTAAATTTTTTTCAAAAACTTTTTAAGTACTCTAGATAGTTCTTTTCTATCTATAGGCTTTGAAATATAATCATCAAACCCTTGGGATAAATATTCATTTTTTCTACCTTCCATAGCATCTGCTGTTAGTGCGACTGTTGGTGTTTGGATATTCATTTCTTTTAATTTATTTAAAGTTGCTATACCATCTAATCCTGGCATTAATATATCAAGTAAAATTAAATCAAAATTGCCTTGCTCTTTAACTATATCTATGCACTCTTCTCCACTTTCTACCAAAACAGTCGAAACTTTATATGATTCAAGCATTCTACTAGTAACTTTTAAATTTAATTTATTATCATCTACTATTAATATTTTTTTACCACTTAAGTCAAATTCTTCTGCCTCTTTATTATTTTTCATCATCATAGCAACTTTATTATCTTCAACTATTCTCTGGTTATAAGAAACTATAACTTTAGTATATTCACCAACTTTACTTTCTATTTCTAGAGTACCATCTAATAATTCCATTAAACTTTTTACTGTACTAATTCCAGTATTTTTACCTTTAGAATTCATTATAGAGTTTAGTTTCTCTTCTTCAATTCCACGACCAGTATCTATAACAGTTACTATTAAATTTATATTATTATCTTTTCTTAATCCTTTAACACTTACATTAATTTCTCCTTCATCTGTATACTTAATAGAATTATTTACAATTTGTATAAGCGCTTCTGTTATTCTTTTATAATCTCCATATAATATTACTGGTAAATTATTATCTAAATTAAGATTAAATTTAATAGCTTTATTTCCAATATATTCTTTAGTACTTTGCTCTATCTTTTTAAACATTTTAAGAATACTATAATTCTTTTCATCTTTTTTTATTACTCTTTTTTCTATTTTTGATGGTTCTAATAAATCATCTATTATATTTAATACTTCTTTTGAGGAATCATTTATATTTAAAATATCTTCTTTAACACTAGATTCTATTTTTTTATTTAATAACGATTCACTTAAACCTATAATATTTGTTAATGGTGTTCTTATATCATGTGAAATTGTAGAAATTAATTCTGTTTTTGATTTGTCAGCCATTTTAGCATTATTTAAAGCATTTTGTAACATAACATTTTGTTCACGTATACTTTCTGCGTTTTCAGTTACATTCCTAGTTAAAATAGATACTTTTTTATTATGTCTATTAGATAAGAAAAATATTGTACTTTCTAACCATATATTATTTTTTATCTCATTACCTAGTCTATATCTTATTACTATAGAATCAAGTTCATATTTATCAAAATGTTCTTTTAAATTTTCTAGCGATAAATTATTATACACCATATCTTTATCGTTTTCATTTATATAGCCTAAAATAGTTTGTAATCCTTCTTTGTAATTACCTCTTTTTTCTTCTCCAAAATACATATTATCTTTTTTAAAATATTTTAAATCATAAGTACTATTAAATAAGTTAATATTTATTTCTATATCATAAGATGCTTTTGTTATTTGATTTAGTTGAGCTTCTCTTTCTTTAATATTAGTAGCTTGAGTTATTAAAAGGTGCTGACGATCATGCTCTTTAGTAGCATCTAATACCTGTATAACATAATATTCATTTGAGTTTTCTTGATATGAATACATTTTAACCCTAATCCACATTTGATGATTATATAAAGGATTATTATATTCAAATAGTTGACTTACATAAATCCCTTTTTTATTCCAATTACTTAGTTCTTGCTTAATCATAGGTATATTAAGTATTTCAAGTGCTGTTGATTGAATATTATTTTTCTTTATTCCTAAAATTTCTAAAGTATTATTTGATAAATATAAAATTTTATTATTTTTAGCATTAATCATAATATATATTGTATCAAATGATTTTACTAAAGATGTAAGCAATTTATCTTTAACAGTTAAATTAATAATCTTTTCTTTATTTAAAACAATATTTATAATATATATTCCAGTAATAATAAGCAATATTAAGAACAAATAATTCAACAATATATTATTTTTAAATAAATCACTAAATATACTTAAATATGAATATATTAAAATTAATATTAATAATAAAATACATATAAAACCTTTTTTACTTTTCATAATTCCTCCTAGTATATTTATATTATACCATATTTTAATATTTTTGTAATTCTTTTAAGTATAATTAAGAAAAAAACTGCTTACATTGTAAACAGTGGTTCTATAATAAATAGTGTTGGTGGATAACTTGACACTGTTTTTTAATTTATA
>CAZTUM010000036.1:0-4326 GCA_964616645.1 uncultured Muribaculaceae bacterium
TTGCAATATTTTTTATTTAAAACTAGAGATTTTTCGTCAGAAATTTGGTACAATTTAATTTTGACTTTTAAATTATTGCATATTTTTAAATATTATTGTATCATTTATAATGAAGGAGGATGAACAAATGGAAAGTAAGAGAAAAGTTGGTATTGTAATATGTATTGTTTTACTAATTGTTATTATTGGACTATATTTTCTTTTTGGTAAGAGAGATGTTTATTATGAAGTAGTATTTAATTATAATAATACGACTGATGTAGTTCAAGTATTAGAAAATGATGTTGTTACTAAACCAGCTAATCCAGAAAAGGAAGGTTATACTTTTGCAGGATGGTATTATAATAACGAAAAATTTGATTTTGCGACTAAAATTACTGAAAATATAACATTAGATGCTAGATGGGTTTCTAATAGTGTTACAAAGTTTGTTGTAACTTTTGATGCTGACGGTGGTAGTAATGTTGATAGTATAGAAGTTTTAGATGGAAATAGTATTGATGTTTTGCCTATCCCAGAGAAAGACGGTTATAAGTTTGTAGGTTGGTATAATGAAGATAATTATTTTGATTCTACAAGTGTAGTAACTAGTGATATTACTTTGACTGCTAGATGGGAAAAGATAGAAGAAACTGTTAAAGAAGAAGATAATAGTGGTAAAGTTGAAGTTAAAAAGTATACTGTAAAATTTAATTCAAATGGAGGAACCACGGTAAGTTCACAAACTGTAACAGAAGGAAATAAAGTAAGTAAACCTACCAATCCAACAAGAAATGGTTATACTTTTGCAGGATGGACATTAAATGGAAGTGTATATGATTTTAATACAATAGTTACTAAGAATATTACTTTAGTGGCTAAATGGACTGAAAATGTTAAAGCTAAATATACAGTTACATTTGATTCACAAGGTGGTACAACAGTAAGTTCACAAACTGTAACAGAAGGAAATAAAGTAAGTAAACCTACTAATCCAACGAGAAGTGGTTATACTTTTGCAGGATGGACATTAAATGGAAGTGCATATGATTTTAATACAATAGTTACTAAGAATATTACTTTAGTGGCTAAATGGACTGAAAATGTTAAAGCTAAATATACAGTTACATTTGATTCACAAGGTGGTACAACAGTAAGTTCTCAAACTGTAACAGAAGGAAGTAAAGTAAGTAAACCTACTAATCCAACAAGAAATGGTTATTTGTTTGAAAGTTGGATTTTAGATGGTGTAGTATATAATTTTGATAAGTCTGTTACTAAGAGTATAACTTTGAAAGCAACTTGGTATAGTACTTCATGGGGGAAAATTGAAGATAGTTCAATTGGTCAGTATTACTTATATATCGTATCTTCAAATGGGACACGTGTTAGTGGTACTGTTAAGATAACAACAAAAGCTAATAAAACTAGTACTATGACTGTCCCTGTAGATGGAGTTATGTTAGTTAAAGAAGCAATTAGTGATGTTTCTATAGTGAATGTAGATTAGATAAAGGAGTTAAAAAGTAATATGGGAAAGATATTTAAACAATTTATTTTTGGTTTATTATTTCTTGTAGTTTCTATATTGCCTGTAAGTGCGCTTACGATTAAGGAGTCAACTGATGAAAATAGTGATTATGATACTATTCTTAATAATAGTATTGTAATGGGTGTTACTAAATTTGAACCAGGAGTGGTTTTGACTGCTGGGCGTGCTTCAAGAGCAACCACGAATGATATTAAATTTGCGACTTTGAATACTAAAAATTTATATGGTTATGAAAGTACAAAAATTTATTATTTCTTAGTGGGTGATTGGTTTTTAATTGATGAAGAAAATAAATTAACTGTTGTGACTGATGAAGAGACTCTTGAAATGTTAAATAATAGTGAAATATATTATGTTAATAATGTAGAAAAAAAATTAGAATTTGAACATAATATTGAGGTTTTGGATGGATATGAGTTAGTTGGAGTACTCGATGATGCAAATAGGAGTAATGATATTTTAGTTGATGGGAATAAGGTTATTGTTCCAGCGACAATTTTAAAGTTTAACTTATCTATAAGAAATAAAACTACTGGTGATATTAATCCATTTATATCTTATGTAAGAGAGAATAATGATTATAGTTCAACTGTTTTTATTGCTGAGGACAATTTACCTAAAGGAACTATTTCATGGGACCCAGGACATACGGGAGGAGTAGAACCTGTAGTAGATGGTGATGAAATAACATTTGATGGAGAAATAGCTTGGTATGGAGCAGATGTAAGTCTTGGAAGAGTAGAAGGAAATAGAGTAGGAGTTAAAATAACAGCTCCAGAAGAGTATACAACTACTGATTTAAATAATGCAACATTTACATATAATGGAAAGACATATAAATGGTTAGAAGTAACAGATGATATAGTAGATGGAAGATATGTATATGTATATCCAATAGTATCTAATGATAATAATGAAATAGAAATAGTTATTAGTTGGGTAGATGGATATGTACAAACATTTAAGATAAAAGTAACAGAAGAATCAACATTTGCATTACCACCTAAAGGTACAATAGAAAAAGGAGATACAACAGGAGGAGAATTAGAATATAATGTATTAGGAGATACTATTACAATAGATGGGGAAATAGCTTGGTATAAGAAAGATGCAAGTGTACAAAATGGAAGAGAAGCAGGAAATTATGCATCAGTAAAGATAAGTGCAAATGAAAAGTATAATGAAGAATTTTTAAATGAAAATACAAAAGTTACAATAGATGATAGAAAAACAGTTAATTGGGATGTAGTAACAGATTCTTCATTAGGAGAAGATACATATTTTGTATATTATCCAAGATTTGATGCTGATACAAGGTCTCATACAGTAAAAGTTGAATGGGAAAGTGGAAATATTCAAACATTTACAATTGTATTAGAAGATAGTGCAATATTAAAATCTGCACCAATGGAATAATCTATTAGATGTAGAGTAATTGGAATAAGAAATTAATCATCCTATAAATTTTAATTAAATTAGAATTTGGGATGATTTTTTTAATTTGTATATTTATTAATATTATTTATATAATGATAGTTATTATTAATTATTAATATTATTTATATAATGATAGTTATTATTAATTATAAATATTGTTTTAATTGCATAATATTTATTGGAGGTATATTTAGATGGATAATATTAATAAATGTTCTTGTAATAATGAATATGATAAGGCATTAAAAATAGTACAAGATGCTTCAAAAAATATTAGATATTGTTATGGCCCTACTGGGCCTAGAGGAGAAATTGGTCCTACTGGGCCTAGAGGGGAAAATGGCCCTGTAAAAGTTAATGTTGGTATTACAGAAACGATAGATTATAATGAGGATGCTCTAGTTAGTAATGTTGGTACTGATAATGATGTTATTCTTAATTTTAAAATACCTAGAGGTAAGATGGGAGATATAGGTCCAACAGGACCAATAGGTCCTAGAGGATTACCTGGAGAAATTGGTATAAGTGAAGTTATTACGATTGATGGTACAGAAACTATTGAACCGACAGAAGAAGCTATGGTACAAGATGATTTTGATAGAAATATCCATCATTTGACTTTTTATATTCCAAAGGGAGAAAAAGGGGAGAAAGGGGATACTGGTGAAAAAGGAAATGAAGGAGAAATTGGTCCTACTGGGCCTAAAGGTGACCCTTATGGGGTAGAGGCATATGCAATAAGATATACCAATACTGACCAAAATTTTACTGTTCAAGAATTTACCGAGGCCATAGTACCACTTGAATCAACAGGGCCTGCGTTATTTATAAATTATAATAGTTCTTATGCGTTAGAAATAAGAAAACTAGGAGTATATGAAATTCATTATTCACTTAGTTTAGCTACTTCAACTGATGCTAGTTTTAATATTAGTGTGCAATCATCTGGAATAACTGTTCCAGGTAGTAATATTAAAGTATCATCTAAAGCTAATACTATATTTCATATTTCTAATACAACTATACATAATTTATTAGAAGATGATGAGGTAACTCTTGTAATATCACCATTTGATAATACTGAATTTATATTTGATAATACAACTAATGCTAGTTTAAGTGTTATAAAAATAAGTTAAATAGTTTAATTAATCATAAAATTAATTATTAATCCTTTTGAATGAACTTGTAAAAATCATATATATATGATATCATTAGTATGTAAGGTAAAGAGATTAGATGGACTTAAAAAATCCCAAATAATTCGCAATTATAAAGTCCCAAATAATTCGCAAATCAACAATATATGTACTTTTGCACTTAAAAAGGTATAAATAACAGTATAAAAATTGCGAATT
>CAZTUM010000037.1:0-4216 GCA_964616645.1 uncultured Muribaculaceae bacterium
ATAAACATTGAGCAAAGTGATACTTTTTAATATTATCAACTGAAAAAGTCGGGAGAGTAAGACAAATAGAAGTAAAAGCAATAAGAAAACTTAAAAATAATCCTGCTCGTACTAAATTAATAGAAGATTTTAAATAAAGAAAAAGAATATTATAAATTGTAGAGTTTATCTGCAATTTTTCTTTATAATAAATAAATTTGTGATATAATATTAACGGTGATTTACAAATGGCAAATTTAATTATTAAAAATCTATCATGTCAAATAGATGACAAAAAAATATTAGAAAATTTTAACTTAACAATAAATGATGGAGAGATACATGCTGTTATGGGGCCAAATGGAGTAGGTAAATCTACATTGTCAAAAGTAATTCTAGGTGATAATAACTACAAGGTAACAACAGGAAGCATTATATATAACAATGAAGATATTACTAACATGGAAACATATATGCGTAGTAGAAAAGGAATATTCCTTGCTATGCAAAATCCTATTGCAATAGAAGGTATATCAAATCAAGACTTTTTAAAAACGGCATTAAGTGAAAAAATGCAAAAACCAATTGGGTTATATGAATTTATTTTAAAATGTGAAAATGCAACATCAAGTTTACATATGGATAAAGAAATGATACATCGTGAATTAAATATGGGATTTTCTGGAGGAGAAAGAAAGAAAAACGAAGTACTACAATTAAAACTACTAGAACCATCTTTAATTATATTAGATGAATTAGATTCTGGATTAGATGTAGATAGTTTAAAAATTGTATCAGAAAACATCTATAACTATAAACAAGAAAATCCAAATACTTCTATTTTAATTATTACTCATTATCCACGTATATTAGAATACTTAACTCCAAACTATGTTCATATATTATATAATGGTAAAATAGTATGTACAGAAGATAAATCTTTAGCAAAAAAAATAGAAAAAGAAGGATATCAAAATGTTATAGATAAGGCAAATAATATAGACAAGGATAAAAATCATGAATAAAATATTAATGGAAAACATGATAATAAATAATGATAATCCTCCTCTGACTAATATAACCTTATCAAATAAACATTTATTAATAGATTATCAAAGTACTATACCTAAAAATATCATTATAAATATACCTAATAATATTAATACAACTTTGTATATAATATCTAAAAACATTGATATATCTCTAAATATTGAATATAACTTAAAAAAAAATTCATGCTTAGATATAATAAAATTTTCAAATAATAAATCTACACAAGAAAAAGTAACTATAAACTTAAATGAAGAAAACTCAAGAATAAACTATTTTTACAGTGGTATAACTACTAATAAAGATAATTATAATATCATTATAAATCATAATAGTAGTAATACTACTAGTAATATAATTAATAAAAGCATAGCACTAAAAGATGCTAAGGTTAATTATACTATTGATAGTTATTTAAAAAAAGGCTATAAATCATGTTTAATTAATCAATCTACTAAGATAATAAATATGGATAAAAATTATTCTACCATAAAACCAAATATGTATATTGATGAAAAAGATGTAATTGCAACACATAGTAGTATCATTGGAACATTTAATGAAGAAGATATATTCTATTTAAATACAAGAGGTATTAATAAAGAAGATAGTATTAAACTATTAAGTAGAGGATTCCTGCTTGGTAATACTAAAATAAATATTAGTATCAAAGAAATAATATTAAATGAAATAAATAAGTATTGGAGGTGATAATATGAATAGAGAAGACTTTCCTATGATTAAAGATAATCTTATATATTTTGACAATGGAGCTACTACATTTAAACCTAAAGTAGTTATAGATAGTATGAATGACTATTATACAAATTACTGTTCTAATGCCCATAGAGGAGATTATAAAATTAGTCAAATAACTTCAAATAAGTATGAAAATGTAAGAGAAATAATTAAAAATTATATAAATGCAGACAGTTCAAAAGAAATAGTATTTACAAGTGGTAATACCGAAAGTTTAAATCTAATTATTTTTGGATATTTTAAGAATATTTTATCAAAAGATGACGAAGTTTTAATTACTAAAAGTGAACATGCCTCAAATATCTTACCATGGTTTATTTTATCTAAAACAATAGGTATTAAAATAAAATATATACCTCTAAATGATAAAAAAGAAGTAACACTATCTAATCTACAAAGCGTAATTACTCCTAAAACTAAAGTAATTTCATTAGCACACATAACTAACTTAATCGGGGATATTCGCCCTATTAAAGAAATAGCATCATTAGCTCATAAAAACAATATATTACTACTAGTAGATGGTGCTCAAGGAATTGCACATGAAAAAGTAGATGTAAAAGATATGGATATAGATTTCTATACTTTCTCATCACACAAAATATATGGTCCAACTGGTGTAGGAGTAATATATGGTAAATACAATCTATTAGATAAAGTAACCCCTTTAAACTATGGAGGAGGTATGAACCAACTATTTGAAGAAAATGGTTACTATGAACTTAAAGAATTACCAAAACGTCTAGAAGGAGGTACACAAAATATATCAGGAGTAATAGGATTAGGCAGTGCTATTAACTATATAAATAACATTGGAATAGAAAAAATAACTACTTATGAATCATCTCTTCGTAGATACCTAATATCAAAATTAAAAGAATTAGACTTTATAACAATATATAATGAATTTGCTAAAGGACCTACCATAGCTTTTAATATAAAAGGAGTATTTAGTCAAGATACATCTATATATTTAGATAAATATAATATCTGTATACGAGCAGGAAATCATTGTGCTAAAATCTTAAAAGATGAATTAAATGTAAGAAATACTTGTAGAATTAGTCTAGCATTATATAATACTAAAGAAGAAATAGACCTCTTAATAAATGTTTTAAAAAATAGCAAAAATATTTGGCAAGAAATACTGTAGGTGATAATATGGACAATAATTTAAAAAGAAACATAATCTTAGATAACTATCAATATCCTTCTAATCGAGGAATACCCAAATCTAATGATTATATTAAAATAAATACTAATAATGACTCGTGTATAGATAATATAGATATATATATAAAATTAAATAATGATATAATAGAAGATATTAAATTTGAAGGAGAAGCCTGTGCTATATCTATATCAACAACCTCTATTATGACTAAATTATTAATAGGAAAGACTAAAGAAGAAGCATTAAATATCATTAATAACTATCATAATATGATAGAAGAAAAAGAATATGATGCCTCAGTCTTACAAGAAGCAATAGTATATAACGAGACATATAAACAACCATCAAGAAAAAAATGTGCTATATTAACATGGGATGGTATAGAAAAAATACTTAAAGACAATGAAAAAGGATAGTCTACTATCTTTTTTTTAATATTTTTGCTATAATTATAAAGAGGCGATGGATATATGAAACTAACAAAAGAAGTAATAAAAAGAATATCAAAAATAAAGAATGAACCATCATATATATTAGATTTTAGATTAAAATGCCTAGAAACTTTTAATAAACTACCTAACCCTAATTTTGGACCAAACCTAGATATTGATTATGACAGTATTAACTATTATAAAGAAAGAGCAAATGATTTAACAAATAAATGGGATAATATAAATGAAAAAATAAGATGCGAATTTGATAATTTAGGTCTTTTAAAAGCGGAAAAAGAATACCTAGATGGAATAGGTGCTCAATATGACAGTGAAGTAATATATCATAATATGGTTTCTGAACTAACTAAAAAAAATGTAATATTTTTAGATACAGATACCGCGATAAAACGCTATCCAGAATTATTTTTAAAATACTTTAATACTCTAGTTAAATATGATGAAAATAAATTTACGGCTTTAAATGGAGCAGTATTCTCAGGAGGAACATTTATATATATACCTCCTCATACTAAATTAGACCGTCCACTTCAAAGCTATTTTCGCATAAACAGTAAAAACATGGGTCAATTTGAAAGAACACTAATTATAGTGGATGAAGATAGTGAACTACATTATATAGAAGGATGCACTGCGCCTACTTACACAGAAGATTCTCTTCATGCCGCGGTAGTTGAAATATTTGTAGGTAAAAACGCTAAATGTAGATATACTACTATTCAAAATTGGTCTAACAATACATATAACCTAGTAACAAAAAGAGCAATAGTAGAAGAAAATGGACTAATGGAATGGATAGATG
>CAZTUM010000038.1:0-3719 GCA_964616645.1 uncultured Muribaculaceae bacterium
TAGAAAAAACAAATGCTATAGATAAAAGGCAAATGCAAGCACAATTATTAGATAATATGGATATTGAAAGAGAAAGAGGAATTACTATAAAGTTAAATGCAGTTTCACTAGAATATAAAGGGTATAATCTAAATTTAATAGATACTCCAGGGCATGTAGATTTTACATATGAAGTAAGTAGAAGTCTTGCCGCTTGTGAGGGTGCTATATTAGTCGTGGACGCAACTCAAGGTATTGAAGCACAAACACTTGCAAATATTTATTTAGCATTAGATAATAATTTAGAGATAATACCTGTAGTAAATAAGATAGATTTACCAAATGCAGATAAGGATATGCGTGCTAGGGAATTGTGTGAAACATTTGGTTTTAATATGGAAGAAATAATATTTACATCTGGTAAGACAGGGGAAGGAGTAGAAGAGTTATTAGATGCTATAATAACTAAGATACCTCCTCCTAAAGGGGATATAGATTCTCCTTTAAGAGCATTAATTTTTGATAGTTATTTTGATGCTTATAGGGGTGTAGTTTGTATGGTTAGGATAGTAGATGGTGAAGTTAAAGTAGGAGATACTATTAAAATGATGAATACGAATGCAGTATATGATGTAGTAGAATTAGGTATAAATACTCCAAAGGAAATAAAGAAGAAATTCTTACAAGCAGGTGATGTTGGTTTTATAACGGCGAGTATTAAAAGTATTGATAGTGTTAAAGTAGGAGATACTATTACTTTAAATAATAATTCAGCTTTAATTTCACTTCCTGGATATAAAGAAATAAAGCCAATGGTATTCTGTGGATTATATCCAATTGATTCTAAAAAATATCCTAATTTAAGAGAAGCTTTAGAAAAATTAAAATTAAATGATGCTTCACTTACTTTTGAGCCAGAAACATCTATAAGTTTAGGATTTGGATATAGAACAGGTTTTTTAGGTTTACTTCATATGGAGATAATACAAGAGAGGATAGAAAGAGAGTTTGGGATAGATTTAATTGCAACTTCACCATCTGTAATTTATGAAATAACATTAACAGATAATTCAGTAATTAGAGTAGATAATCCAACTAAATTTCCAGATAAAGTTAAAATTAAACAAATAAAAGAGCCATATATAAAGACTAATATTTTACTTCCATCTACATATATTGGAAGTGTAATGGAGTTATGTCAAAATAAACGAGGAAGTTTTATAAATATGGAATATATAGATGATAAGAGGGTTAATATTCATTATACTCTTCCTTTATCAGAAATAGTTTATGATTTTTTTAATAAATTAAAGAGTTATACAAAGGGATATGCTTCATTTGATTATGAATTAATAGGTTATATGCCATCTGATTTAGTTAAGTTAGATATTTTAATTAATGGGGAAATAGTAGATGCATTAAGTATTATAGTACATAAAGATTTTGCCTACTTACGTGGTAGAGTGATTGTAGAAAATTTAAAGAATATAATTCCTAGGCAAATGTTTGAAGTACCTATACAAGCAGTAATAGGAAGTAAAGTATTAGCAAGAAGTGATATAAAAGCGATGAGGAAGAATGTTTTAGCTAAATGTTATGGGGGAGATATAACTAGAAAAAGGAAATTATTAGAAAAACAAAAAGAAGGTAAAAAGAGAATGAAACAAATAGGTAGAGTAGAGATTCCTCAAGAAGCATTCTTATCTATTCTAGCTACTGAAGAAAAAGATAAATTTGAAAAATAGTTAGTAGGTTATTATGGAAAATATAGATATTATTGATACTTTAATAAAAGGTAATAAAGATAAATTAAAAATAATTATTTCTATGTTAGAAGATAATTTTGATAAAATGATAGATGAAATATTTTATGATTTAAAGAAAGTATTTTTTAATTATGAATATTCTGAA
The DNA here is from genome assembly GCA_964616645.1 of uncultured Muribaculaceae bacterium. Classification (GTDB taxonomy): domain Bacteria; phylum Bacillota_I; class Bacilli_A; order RF39; family UBA660; genus JAEDMO01. The sequence goes on from CAZTUM010000038.1 coordinate 1,891, forward strand.
CAAGAAATATTTAGTTGTTTAAAAAAATTAAATTCTGTTTTAAATAGTAATTTAGATAGTTATAGGTTATGTATAATTATATCTAAATATGAAAGGTTATTAAATGTATTAAAAGATAATTCTTGTATAGATAAATATTATAATTATATAAATAGTATTATTAATAAATATAAAAATAAAAAACAAGAAGTAAGTAATTTAGTATCATATGAGACTGTTAAATATATAATATTTGAATTAAAGGATATAAATATTATTAAAAAGCTTTTAAATGATTATAAGAGTATTATATATGATAAAGTATGTAATAATATATTGTATGATGTTATAAAGTTTTATTTATTTAATATACAAGATGAAAAGTATTATAAGTCAGTTATAACTTCTCTTTTATGTAGAAGTGATATATTTTTAAATACGAATAATAAATGTAAAATATATAGTTTATTAAAGATAAATAAAAAAAATAAGAAAGCAAAAGAGATAGAGTTACTTTTAGATACTAAGGAGGAGATATTTACTAAATTAGGTATTATTACTAATGATAATGTAAATATAAATTATGAGTTTAATAAAGAGGGTAGGTATGATTTTACTAATCAATATATAATTAGTATAGATTCTGAAGATAGTATTTGTTTAGATGATGCAATAAATTTAACTAGAAATATAGATGGTACTAATACGTTATATATACATATAATAGATATTTATGATATATTAAGATTTAATAAAGATATAGATAATTATGCTTATAATTTAGGTGAAACAATATATTTAAGTGATAAAACATATCCTATGTTACCTTTTGAGATATCATATGATATAGGTTCTTTATTACATAATAAATTAAGAAATAGTATAACTTTTGTAATTAAATTAGATAAAGATTATAACTTTTTAGGTAGTAAGATAACAGATTATTTTAGTATTGTAAAAGGTACTATTATAAATAAGGCTCAATTAACATATAATTCAGTTGATGATATATTAAAAAGAGGATGTAATAATGATAATCTTCAAGATATGTTAGTAAGTTTATCTAAATTATCAAGTAAACTTCATATAGATAATCCTAATAAAGATACATATTATCAAGTACAAAATATTAAAAATAAACAGTTGGGTGTATCTACTCCAGTAGAGAGTAATTATACTAATGTTTATACTGGTGCTAGAATAGTAGAAGAGGTTATGGTATTAATAAATAGATTATGTGCTGAATATTTTAATACTTTAGATTATCCTTTTCTATATAGAATATGTGAAAATGAAGTATCTACTACTAAGGATTATTTAAAAGATTTATTAGATAACTTTATTAAAGAAAGAAATATTGCACATAAAAAAATAAAGTATAATACTATTATGTCATATTTTAATGACTTTCTAGTTGAAGCAAAATATTCTCCTATAAATAAGGGGCATATAGGTGTTAAATGTGATTATTATTCTCATATATCTTCTCCTGCGAGAAGATATGCTGATAATATTAATCAAAAGATAATATATGATATATTATTTAATAATAATATAAGTATAGCTAATTTTAATGCTTGGCAAGAAAGATTAGATATTGTTTCTAAACATTTAAATGAACGTAGTAAAATAAATGAAGATATTCAAATACAATATCATCATATAAAACAAAGAAAGAAATAAGTTAAATATTTAAAACATATTTACTAAAAACAATTGTCAAAAGAATAAATTTATGATATCATTTATACATAAGGTAGGTAAGTTGATTGAATTATTTTGAAGTTAATTTATGTGTACTTTTGCACTTAAAAAGGTATAAATAACAGTATAAAAATTGCGAATTATTT
>CAZTUM010000039.1:0-3475 GCA_964616645.1 uncultured Muribaculaceae bacterium
AGATTTTCATTTCTAAATATCAGTTTTAATTTTAACTACTTTTTCAGCAGTCTCACTTAATAGTCCTTTTTTAAATTATCTATTAAATTATCAAATTCATATCTAATATTATCTAATTGTTCTTTACTTTTTGCTTCATATCTAATAGTAATGTTAGGAGATGTATTTGAGGCTCTAATTAAAGCGAAACCATTATCAAATAATACTTTCACTCCATCTATATTAAGTATTTTATATCCTTTATTTAAACAATACTCCTCTACCCTATTAATTAAATCCTTTTTATATATATCAGGTACTTCTACCTTTAATTCTTTAGTATTATAATAATTATTAATACCCTCTAGTAAATTATTAATATTTTTATCAGTATTAGATAATATTTCAATAAGTCTTAACCCAGCATAAATGCCATCATCATATCCAGGAAATTTATCTTGGAAAAAAACATGTCCTGATAATTCTCCTCCAAAAGGAAATTTGCCTTCTACCATTTTAGCTTTCATATATGAGTTTCCGGTTCGATATTCTGTTTTACTAATACCTAGTTTATCTAACTCATCAGCAAGTGCTAAGGAACATTTAACATCATATAATGCTCTTTTATCATAAATCTTATTAACGATATCTCTCCATATAATAATCATAAACTTATCTATATCTATCATAACCCCATTATTAGATACTACGCCTACTCTATCACCATCTCCATCAAAAGCAATACCCAAATCAGCATTAGTATTAATTACCATTCTTTCTAAATCATGCATATTTTCCTCTTGTGAAGGGTCTGGATGATGATTAGGAAAATTACTATCACTATCACAATACATAGGAATAAATTCAATATTTTTATAATCTTTAAATATATATGGTGCAATAATAGATGTAGTACCATTACCACAGTCATATACTACTTTTAACTTTCTATTACCCATATTAATATTACTTTTTAATAGTTTAATATATTCATCTAATATAGATACTTCTTCAAGATTACCTACTTTTTTATCTTTAATAAATTCTTTATTTATAATAATATCATATAACTTATAAACATCATTAGCATAAGCATTATATAAGCCATTATATGATATTTTAAAACCGTTATATTCTTTTGGATTATGAGAAGCAGTTACCATAATACCACAGTTAATATTTAAATAATTAGAAGCAAAATAATACATTGGGGTAGTTGCAAGTCCAAGACCTACTACATCAATAGAAGTATCTCTAATACCTCTAATTAATTCATTATATAGTGACAAAGATGAAGACCTATTATCATAAGATACAAGTGTTTTACTCTTTCCTAAACTGTGTAATACACTTCCAAATGCCAATCCTAAGTAATAGGCAAATTCATCATCAAAATCAATTCCATATACCCCTCTTATATCATATTCTCTAAATATATTTTTATTTATTTTAATCATTTTATCTCTCCTTTTTTATCTCTTGGATGATATTTCATATAATTATCATGTAACTTTGCATTACTAACATGAGTATAAATACCCGTAGTAGATAAATTAGCATGACCAAGCATTTCTCCAATTACCCTTAAATCAGCGCCATTATTTAAAAGATGAGTAGCAAAAGTATGTCTTATAGTATGAGGGCTTAAATCTTTATTAATTTCTTTATCATGAGCAATATTTTTAAGTATTTTAAAAAAAGCTTGTCTACTAATACCTTTACCATGATTATTTAAAAATAAATTATCAGTAAAAGTTTTTTTAAGTAATTTAGGACGATAATTATTCAAATACTCATATAAAGCTACATAAGCAGAGTTCCCAAAAGGTACCATTCTTTGTTTATTTCCTTTACCATGACATATTAAAACTCTTTCTTCTAAATTAATATCATTTACTTTTAAATTACAAAGCTCACTAATACGAAGTCCACTGGCATAAAGTAATTCTAACATTGCTTTGTTACGATAATCATATGCAGTAACTAAAGGAATATCTAATATTTTATTAATTTCCTCTAGTGATAATACACTAGGTAGTTTTCTTACTTGTTTAGGAATTTCAATTTCATCTTGTAATAAAGGTAAATTATTATCATGAGCATATTTATTAATAAACTTTTTAAGAGAGGATATTTTTCTTACAATACTAGATGTTTCCATATTATATATACCCTCTAAATCAGCCAAATAAGTATTAATAATATTAATATTATAAAAATCTTTTATTTCATTAATTTCTATATATTCAAAAAATTTCTTTATATCAGATACATAAGAGTCATTAGTATTATCATACTTAAAATCCTCAATCATAAGACTATTTTGAAAATCTTTAAGTAATTTCTTATGACAATCATTTAAATTAAAATGATTAATATCTAACACATTATCACTACCCTATCCAATATAATTATAACAAAAACTATATAATTATACAATGAAAATTCTTAAATTTGACATAGAGATAACTTTTTGCTATAATAATTAGGCACTTGATTGGAGGAAATACTATGAAAAAAATTGAAACAAGGATTACTTTAAATGAAATAATTAGTGAATATATAAATAGTAAAGATGTAAATAATATAAATATTGAGCAAGTAATTGAAGACTTACCAAATTATATTAGTAGATATCATAAATTAGGTAAAAAGTTTTCAGAATTTTTAAATTATCTTGATATTGAATATGCTAGATTTATTGAAATAGGTAAAAATGGTCTTACTTCTATAGCTCCTACGTTAAGTAAAAATGGTAAAAATATATGTGTTGTAACAAGGCATATAGATTCTTTTCAAGCTACATGTAATGATTTCCCGTGTTATGTTGGAGGTATAGGTGATGATGGAGATATCTTTATAAGTAAAAATGGTCATACTTGCTTATTAGATATACAAGAAAGTGATATTATATTAATTCATGGGATGAGTATTTTAAATAATAATAATTATGATATAAATAAATTAATATCACTTATATTAAATAATAATAATGTTATTATTGGTTGTTATAATGATGAACTAGATAGTATTAAAGAGATTGAAACATTAAAACAAGATATATATAATATTACTAATATAGATGGTAAAATATCAACTACAATTATTGATAATAATAAAATAGCTATATTAGTATATAGTACAAAGACTTTAACAAAAAATAAAGTACGTTAAAGTCTTTTTTTAATATTAAAAATATAGTATAATATTTACTGGTGAAATAATATGAATGAACCTTTAGCAATTAAATTAAGACCTAATAAATTAGAAGATGTAATTGGACAACAACATCTTCTTGGTAAAGATAAAATTATTAGTAATTTAGTAAATAATAAAAAGTTATTTTCTATGATATTATATGGTAAGCCTGGTATAGGGAAAACCACTATTGCACTTGCAATAGTAAATGAATTAGGAGTAAAATATAGACTTTTAAACGCGGTTATTAATAATAAAAAAGATTTTGATATTGTTGTTGAAGAAGCTAAAATGTATA
>CAZTUM010000040.1:0-2970 GCA_964616645.1 uncultured Muribaculaceae bacterium
AAAATGGGCTTGTAGCTCAGGTGGTTAGAGCGCACGCCTGATAAGCGTGAGGTCGATGGTTCAAGTCCATTCAGGCCCACCATTTTGTATAATATTTATGGCCCGTTGGTGAAGTGGTTAAACACACATGCCTTTCACGCATGCATACATGGGTTCAAATCCCGTACGGGTCACCAATAAGATTATTAAAGCCTATTTAGGCTTTTTAATATATTTAAATGCAATGAAAAGGACACGTTAATAGAATTTATTATTTGTAGAGAGTTAGTAATAGGTGAAAACTAACATTAATAATCTATTTTCACTACCTTGAAGTTAGGCTTGAAAAAGACCCTCGGATTATAATTAATCCGTTATCAAATTAAGTTAAAGGTAGGATGGTACCGTGCAAAGCACTCCTGTTAAGTGAGTGTTTTTTTAATTTTAATACATACGACAGTGTATACTGAGTATAGAGAAAGAGGTATAAAAATGATAAATGTAAAAGAAGATGAAACATTAAATGTATTAAATCATAGTTGTGCTCATTTATTAGCACATGCTATTAAACATCTATATAAAGATGCTTTATTTTGGGTAGGACCAGTAATTGAAGATGGTTTTTACTATGATATTGATTTAGGAGATAATGTTATCAAAGAAGAAGATTTAGAAAAAATTGAAAAAGAAATGAAAAAAATTAGTAAAGATAACAAATTAATCAAAAGATTAGAAATATCTAAAGAACAAGCGTTAGATATGTTTAAGAATGACCCATATAAAATAGATTTAATTAATAGAATGAATGAGAATGAAGTAGTAATCTCTGCATATCAACAAGAAGATTTTATAGATTTATGTCGTGGCCCTCACGTAAGTTCTACTAAAGAAATTAAATATTTTAAATTACTTAAAGTAAGCGGAGCTTATTGGAAGGGAGATTCTAATAACAAGATGCTTCAAAGAATATATGGTATATGTTTTGATACACCAGAAAAATTAAATGAATATTTAAACATGTTAGAAGAAGCTAAAAAAAGAGACCATAAAAAATTAGGTAAAGAACTAGATTTGTTTATGATGAGTGAATATGGTCCTGGATTTCCTTTCTATCTAAATAATGGTATGATTTTAAGAAATGAACTTGAAAACTTTTGGTATAAAGAACATACTAAAGAAGGATACGAATTTATTAAAACACCAATAATGTTAAATAAAGAATTATGGGAATTATCTGGACATTGGTATAATTATCGTGAAAATATGTATATAAGTGAAATTGATGATAAAACTTATGCTATAAAGCCTATGAACTGTCCTGGGGGAATGTTGGTATATAAAAATTCTCTACACTCATATAAAGATTTACCACTTAGAATAGGAGAATTAGGACAAGTACACAGACATGAGGCTAGTGGAGCTTTAAATGGTCTTTTTAGAGCAAGAACATTTACTCAAGATGATGCACATATATTTATGATGGAAGACCAAATTGAAGAAGAAGTAGTTAAATTAATTAATTTTATTGATAGAATTTATAGTATCTTTGGACTTACATATACTATTGAATTATCAACAAGACCAGAAGATAAATTTATAGGTAGTATAGATGTATGGAATAAATCAGAAAAGGCTTTAGAAGAAGCTTGTCATAAATCAGGACATGATTGTAAAATTAACCCAGGTGATGGAGCTTTTTATGGGCCAAAATTAGATTTTCATATAAAAGATTCATTAGGTCGTGCATGGCAATGTGGAACTATTCAACTTGATATGAATTTGCCAGAAAGATTTGATTTAACATATATAGATAAAGATGGTTCTAAAAAAAGGCCTGTAATGTTACATAGAGTAATATATGGTGCTATTGAAAGATTTATGGCTATTTTAATAGAACATTTTGCAGGTGCGTTTCCTCTTTGGTTATCTCCTATACAAATAAATGTTATTCCTGTAAATAATGAATATCACCTAGATTATGCAAATAAATTAATAGACATTTTTAAACAAAAAGGATTAAGAGTAAAATTAGATGATAGAGATGAAAAATTATCTTATAAAATAAGGGAATCTCAAACAAAGAAAATACCATATACATTAATAATTGGAGACAAAGAAAAAGAATCTAATAGTATTAGTTACCGTGAATTTGGTACTAGTGAAACAATTAATAAAGATCTTTTAGAATTTATTAATCAAATAACATTAGAAATTGAAAATAAAACTATTAAAAGAAAATAACCTCACCTTCTACTTACAGATAAAAAAGAGTAGGGGGGAGTAATTAAAAAAAGCATAACCTTTTTATAAGTAATTATGCTTTTTTATTTTAACAACAACTTTTATTTTTAGAACCGTATGAAGAAGAATTAGGTGCCCAGAATAATATAAAGAAAATTATGAGTACAATAATAATTATCCAAAACCAATTATTGTTGCCATAACCATATCCGTATGTTGGATATCCATAACCATACATATAATTACGCTCCTTTCATTATTATTATATTAAATTAATGCAAATATCAATATAATAGATACCTAGTTTTAAAAATAGAATATTTTAAATTAATATAAATATTTAATATATAAAACATTAAAATTATTATAATAAATTAATTATAATAAAATTATATATAAATAATATTTATAATTATATTAATAGATGATAATATATATTATGTTAACTTCTCTATATAAAATTATTTAATTTTATATTAATAATTTATAGATAATAGTAAATAATAATATTATTAGGAGGAATAATATATGAATATAAAAGACCAATCAATAAAATGTGATGTGGAAGGATGTATTTATAATGATTGTAAGATGAATTGTACTCTTAGTGATATTGAAGTAAGTTGTACTTGCAATAAGATGGATGCTGAAAAAATAGAAACAATTTGTAATAGTTTTGAAAAAAGGACTTAATAGAAGCTGCTGAAAAAGTTTGCAAAGATTATTGTAAGTAATTACAGTAGTCTTTTA
>CAZTUM010000041.1:0-2452 GCA_964616645.1 uncultured Muribaculaceae bacterium
AAGATAAATATTTAGAAATTTGTGAAGTTCTTGATGATAAAATAGAAGTTAATTTGTATTCTTGCAAAGATATAAATAATTATGAGATATATGTAAATTATGGAGTTATGTATGGAATTGTTTATGCGCATAAAGATAATGCTATAAAATTAAGAAATGAAATAAAAGAAGTAATATATAATGATTATGTTAAAAATGGGTATAGTGATGAAATGCCAACTAATGAATTTATCCAAGAATTTCATAATAAATATAATATACAAATCCCTAATGATATGTTTTTTGATGAAAATGAATTTATGAATAACATGTTTAATTTGTTTGATAATTTTAAATAAAAATGTTACATAAAAATTGTATCAGGTGATAGCCTTTATAAGATAGCTAAGGATTTTAATACAGATGTTAAATTATTAGCATTATTAAATGGATTAGATGAAAATGATTATATTTATCCTAATCAGATGATTATGGTACCTAAAGAGGAAATTAGTTTTTATTTAGTTAGACAAGGAGACACATTAAGAGATGTAATAAAACTTTTAAATACTAATTTAATGGATTTAGTAAATCAAAATAATAATATTTATTTACAACAAGACCAAATCCTAGCATTTAGAGAAAATAATATTTAAATTTTCTCTTTTTTTTGTTATAATATTCTTGAAAGTAGGAAGATATAATGATTTTTAGAAAACCTTATGCTTTTTTAATAAAAAGATTTAAATTAATACATTTATTATTAAGTAGTATGATGATATATTTAATATATAAAACTAGTAAGATAGTTAATTATTTCAATGAGTATATAGATACTAATGCTGGTGTTAAAAATTTGGCTAGTAATTATTTTAATAAATTAATGTTTGTATTAGTACTTTTAATTATTATAGGTTCTATTATAGTGTATTTTTTATTTAGATATAAGAATAAACCTAAGATTATTTATTTAATAACTATAATAGGTTATTTCGTATGTTTTATAATATTTTATAATTCTTTTTCTATATTAAAAGAGTTAGAAACTGAATTACTTGATTCTAAAACAGTAAGACTTTGGAGAGATTTAATAACGTTTTCATTATACTTTCAATATGGCACTTTAGTAGTGATGTTAGTAAGAGGATTAGGTTTTGATATAAAGAAGTTTAATTTTCAATCTGATTTGAAAGAATTGAAAATTAATTATGAAGATAATGAAGAATTTGAATTTGATATAAGTAGCAGTGGTACTAAGATAGCTAGAGAGGGAAGAAAACTAATACGTAATTTAAAATATTTTTATTTAGAACATAGATTTATATTAATTATAATTATTAGTTTAATATTTATTGTATTAATAACACTGTTTATTATAAATATATTTGTGATAAATAAAACTTATAATGAGAAAGAATGGGTAAAAACTAGTAAGTATAGTATTAGAGTAGTTAATAGTTATTATGTAAATAAAAATTCTAAGGGGGATTATTTATCTTCTTTAGATGATATTTATCTAGTTATGCTATTAGATATTAAGAATAATGATATAGATAATAAAACATTTAATATAACTGACTTTAGAGTAAAAATAGGTAATTACACATATTATCCTTCTAATAAGTTATGTTCACACCTTAAGGATATAGGTAACTGTTATTTTGATTATAAGATTACTAGTGATAGTAAAACTTATATGTTTATTTATCAAATATCTAAAGATGATGTTTTAAAGAGTAGTACTCTATATTATGAAGATTATTATGTTATAACAAATAAAACTGTGCAATCTAATTATAAGAAAATAAAGTTAAGTCCTGTTGATTTAACTAAGGTTATAAAAAATGTCACTGTTAATTTGTCTGATAATTTAGAAATAGATAATAACTTTGTTAAAGAAATATCTCTTAATATAAGTAATTATGATATGAATACTAGGTATTTTCATAATATAGATGATACTGTGTATACTATTATAACTAATAATTTATATAGTGATAAAATAATTTTAAAGATGAAGATAGATTACCAAGGTGATATTAGTATTAATTATTTGATTGATAAATATCTTACTTTAAGTTATAAAATTGATGATTCTTATTATGTATCTGATATTGTTAATAAGACACCAAGTGAAGTTAATGATTATGTTTATTTAGAAGTATCAAGAGATATTGTTAATGCTTCTTCTTTAGTATTAAATTTTAATATGTATAATTATCAATATATGTATGTTTTAAAATAGCTTTTGGCTATTTTTTTTATATATATTTGGTAATTTTTAAAATAAATTAAATATAATGTATTGAAAAGTATAAAAATATTTGTTATAATAAATATATCTTTTTTGGGTCTATAGCCAAGTGGTAAGGCACGGGACTGCAACTCCCTCATCGTTGGTTCAAATCCGACTAGGCCCTCCATTGGAAAATAATCCTAACTTTTATAGTTTAGGACTTAAATATAGAAGTAT